>VFKJ01000996.1 GCA_009885595.1 Myxococcales bacterium
CGGCCTCGTGGCTCGGCCTGTTCGCCGCGCTCGTGCCGCTCGTGCTCGGCGGCGCGGCGGCGTTCGGCGGCGCGCGCCTCAAGCGCCCCACGAACCAGGTGCAGCGGCTGGTGGATCCGATGATGTCCACGGACGAGGGGGCGGGGCAGAGCATCGTCGCCGTGGTGTTCGTCGGCATCACCGCGCTCGCGTGCGCAGGCGCGTGGGTGGTGGCGCACTCGGCGTTGCCGAAGCTCAGGTACGACTTCGCCGATGACGACTCCGACGCGTGGGGCCTCGCCTCGGTGCTGGAGGAAGCGCAGGCCCATCGCACCGCGAGGACGTGTGAGTCATTGGCCGACGCGCTCTCGAATTTCTGGTCGGCGAGCGATCTGCGCGAGTGGCCGCGTCAGCTGAGGAGGCCCATTCCGCCCGCGCTCGCCGCCTGGCGCCCGGAGGCCGACCGCTGCATCACGCACGCGCTCGAACAGCTGGAGGCCGGCGAGGGCGGTGCGTGGACGCAGGACTCCGTGCTCGAGTCGGTCCTGCTGCAGGACGACGCGCTCCACGCGCGGGCGTTGGCGTTCGGGTCGAAGGTCCCGGCGGGTGACGAGTCCAAGGTCGGCCAGGGCGGCGTGGCGAAGGAGGCCATTGCCCAGGCGGTACGCGGGGCGAGGAACCAGGTGCGTCTTTGCTACGAGCGCGAGCTGATGAAGACGCCCTCGCTCGAGGGCAAGGTCACGGTGGAGTTCGTCATCGGCGCGAACGGTCAGGTGAGCTCGGTGAAGGACGCGTCAGAGACGCCGTTCCCCAGCGCGAAGGTGACGGAGTGTCTGCTCGGTGTGGTGAACAAGCTGAAGTTCCCCCGCCCCAGCGGCGGAGGCGTGGTGACCGTGCGGTACCCCTTCGTCTTCAAGGCGAGCTGATTCTCCAGGGGCTTTACGGCCGGGTGCTCCCGGTCAAAACGATGCAGCCTGCTCGTTCAACCTGCTCTTTCGAGCCCGCGAGCCGCGGCCCCGGGCGCGGCCCACCCGGTGCATCCAGCTCAGGGCAGGTCGAAGTCCCTCGAGAGGATCACCCATGAAGAGCATCGTGCAGGACCACCGGGCGTTGACGGCCAGCACCTTCGTGACGAAGGAAGGCACGCAGCTCCACTACAAGGACTGGGGCACGGGGAAGCCGGTCGTCTTCAGCCACGGCTGGCCGCTCAACGCCGACAGCTGGGAAGCGCAGATGGCGTTCCTCGCCTCGAACGGCTTTCGCTGCATCGCGCACGATCGCCGGGGCCACGGGCGCTCCAGCCAGCCGTGGACGGGCAACGACATGAACACCTACGCGGACGACCTCTCGGAGTTGCTGGAGGCGCTCGATCTGAGCGACGCCACGCTCATCGGCTTCTCTGCCGGCGGCGGCGAGGTGGCTCGCTACATCGGTCGCCATGGCACGAAGCGCGTGGCGAAGGCGGCGCTGATCGCCGCGATCCCGCCGCTGATGCTGAAGACCGCGGCCAACCCCGGCGGGCTGCCGATGGAGGTCTTCGACGGGCTGCGCCTCAAGTCGCTGGCCGATCGTTCGGAGCTCTACCGCGAGCTCGCCAGCGGCCCTTTCTTCGGCGCGAACCGCCCCGGCGCGAAGGTGTCGAGGGGCATGATGGACTCGTTCTGGCTCCAGGGCATGCGGGCGGGCCACAAGAACACCTTCGACTGCATCAAGGCCTTCTCCGAGACGGACTTCACGGAGGACCTCGGGAAGTTCGACGTGCCGACCCTGGTGCTCCACGGCGACGACGACCAGATCGTGCCCATCGGCGCGGCGGCGCTGCTCTCGTCGAAGCTGATCCCGAAGGCGACGCTGCGCATCTACGCCGGCGCGCCGCATGGGCTCACCGAGACCCACAAGGACCAGCTCAACGCCGACCTGCTCGAGTTCGTCCGCGGCTGAGGCGCTGCGGTGTGCCGAAACGTGCTCCGCGCGCGCCTGATCGAACCCCACGACGGATCGAGATCCAGCGCGTAGGGTCGGCGGCTCACGATGGCCGACTCACTTCGATACCGGGCGGTGCAGAAGATCGCCGATGGCGGCTCGGCCGAGGTGTTCCTCGCGGAGCAGGCGGGCGCCGCGGGCTTCAAGCGGCTGGTGGTGCTCAAGCGCATTCGGCCCGAGCTCTACGCCGACGCGCAGTACCGCGAGATGTTGATCGAAGAGGCGCAGCTCGCGATGAGCCTGCACCACTCGAACCTGGTCGAGGTGCTCGACGTCGGCGAAGCGAACGGCCGCTACTTCCTGGTGATGGAGTTGGTCGACGGGTGGACGCTGCACCAGATCATGCGCCGCGCGCGCGCCGCCGGGTTGCCGCTGCCCCCAGAGCTGGCCGTCTACATCACCGGCGAGATCTGCCGGGCGCTCGCCTACGCCCACCAGCGCAGCGAAGGCGGCCAGCCGCTGGGCATCGTCCATCGCGACGTGTGTCCCAACAACGTGCTGGTCTCGATGCACGCAGAGGTGAAGCTGACCGACTTCGGCATCGCGAAGGCGCGCACGCGCACCACGCACACGAAGATCGGGATGATCAAGGGGAAGCCGGCGTACATGTCACCCGAGCAGACGCGCGCCGAGGTGCTCGACGCCCGCAGCGATCTCTTCTCGGTCGGCACGGTGTTGTACGCGCTGCTCACCGACCAGCTCCCCTTCCAGGCGCCCAGCGATCAGGAGCTGCTCGTGCAGGTCTCGAACGCGGCGGTGCCGTCGCCGGCCACGCTTCGCCCCGAGCTGCCGAAGGAGCTCTGCAAGCTCGTGCTCAAGGTGATGGCGAAGAAGCGCGAGGACCGCTTCTCGTCGGCGCAGGAGATGTTGTCGGCCCTCGAGCACGTGCAGCGCAGCGCGCTCAAGCCCGCGGGCCGCTCGGAGCTGGAGAACTTCCTGCGCACGCTCAGCGCGAAGGACGGCGCCACCGCGATCACCAAACAGACCATGCCGCCCGCAGCGGACGCCGAGCCGGAGTGGATCGCGCTCTCGGCGGAGCAGTCGATCGTTGCTGATCAGACGGCCACGCAGCGCGCGGTGCCCGTGTTCGCCCAGCCCGCCCCGAACGAGAAGCAGGGCCCGGCGCGCTGGCCGCTCGCGGTGGCCGCGTTGGCGTTGCTGGGGCTGGTGGGGTGGTGGTCGCTGGGGCGGACGCCGGAAGCGAAGGAGGAGCTGAAGCCCACGCCGGTGGTGGTCGCGCCCGCGCAGGTCGTCGCGCCGCCGGTCGTTGCCGAGCCCGTCGCGGTGGTGGACGCAGGCGAGGACGAGATCGAGGCCGGCCCCGAAGA
>VFKJ01000305.1 GCA_009885595.1 Myxococcales bacterium
CCGGTCGCCGCGCCACCACCCGGGCCGCCGCCGATCTCCGAGCCCCCATCCCGGTCCAGACCCACTCCGGAATCAGTCTCGATGGAAGGACCGCCGCATTGACAGCTCGAGATGACGACGCACAAGGCGAGCGCGCGAAGCTTGAAGTTGTTCATGAGGGGCGCAGCTTACGCCAACTCGCGGCGGGGCGAGGTGAGGTGTTGTCCGACCCCGATCAGCGACTTCGCTGCAACACGGCCTGAAACACGGTCGCGGCGCGGGTGAGCTGGGAGATCGACTCCGTGACCGCGGCGAGGTTCCCCCGCTCGACGGCGCCCCGCGCGACCTCCATCACCTTCTTCGCCTTGCTCACCGCGTCGGCGCCGAACTCGGTGCCGGCGGTGGCCTTCTCCACCAGGACCACCAGGCCCTGCACTTCCATCAACAGGGAGGTCAGCTCTTCCTTGCGGGAGATCAGCTCGTCGGTCGAGCGCGTCTCGAGCAGGTAATCGGCCTGCGAGTCCATGATGTCGAAGAGCTCGTCGCGCGTCAGCCCACCCGAGGCGGTGACGGTGATCGACTGCACGGCGCCCGTCTCCTTGTCGCGCGCGGACACCGACACGATGCCCTCGGAGTTGATCTCGAAGGTCACCGCGACCTCGACCTCTCCCCGGCGCGCCTGGCGCAGGCCGGTGAGCGTGAACTCGCCCAGCAGCTCGTTCTGGTGGGCGATCTCGCTCTCGCCCTGCAGCACGATGATCTTCACCGTGGTCTGGCCGTCCTTCGAGGTGTTGAAGAGCTCGGTGACCGAGGTGGGCACGGTGGTGTTGCGCGGAATGAGCCGGCGCACGTAGCCGCCCGCCACCGCCACGCCGAGGCTGAGCGGCGTGACGTCGAGCAGCACCACCTCGTGCCGTTCCTGGGTGAGCGCCGCGCCCTGCACCGCCGCGCCCAGCGCCACCACCTCATCGGGGTTCACGCTGGTGCAGGGGTCGCGCTTGAAGTGCGAGCGCACCGCCTCGAACACCCTGGGCATGCGCGTCATCCCCCCCACGAGGATCATCTCGCGCAGGTCGAGGGGCTTGACCCGCGCCTCGCGCAGCACGGCGTCGCAGATGTCGATGGTCTTCTGCACCAGGTCGAAGGTCAGCTCCTCGAGCTGCTTCCGGGTCAGCTGCGCCTGCAGGTGCAGCGCTCCGCCCGCGGCGAGGGTGCTGATGAAGGGCAGGTTGATCTGCGCCTCGTGCTGGGTGGAGAGATCGATCTTCGCCTTCTCCGCGGCGTCCTTGAGGCGCTGCAGCGCCATCCGATCGGCCTTCAGGTCGACCCTGTTCTCCGCGAGGAAGGCCGCCGCCAGCCAGTCGATGATGCGGTTGTCGAAGTCTTCGCCGCCCAGAAAGGTGTCGCCCCCGGTCGCGATCACCTCGAACACGCCGCTGCTGATCTCCAGCACCGAGACGTCGAAGGTGCCGCCGCCGAGATCGAACACGGCGATCTTCCCTTCCAGGGTCTTGCCGAAGCCGTAGGCGAGCGCCGCGGCGGTGGGCTCGTTGATGATGCGCAGCACGTCGAGGCCCGCGATGGCGCCCGCGTCCCTGGTGGCCTGGCGCTGGCCGTCGTTGAAGTAGGCGGGCACGGTGATCACCGCCTTGGTCACCGGCGCGCCCGCGAACGCCTCGGCGTCGGCCTTGAGCTCGCGCAGGATCATGGCGGAGATCTCCGGCAGCGCGACCTCTTTACCGCCCAGCATCACCCGGACGTCGTCGTGGTCGCCGCACGCCACCTGGTACGCCAGCCGCCCCACCGCGTCCTTCACCTGGGGGCTGGAGAACTTGCGGCCGATGAGCCGCTTGCTCGCGTAGACGGTCTGGGTCGGGTTGGTGGCGGCTTGCCGCTTGGCCAGCTGCCCCACCAGGCGCTTCCCCGCGGCGCTGAGCGCCACCACGGAAGGGGTGAGGTTGCTGCCCTGCCGGGTGCGCACCACCAGCGGCTGATCAGCGTCCACGGTGGCCACGACGCTGTTGGTCGTACCCAGATCGATGCCGATGATGAGATCGCGCTCAGCCACTACTTGCCGCTCTTGGAGGTGTCGACGGGAGGGAGCGCGAGATCGTTCTTGTTCCAGCTCAGCCGCTTCATGGGCACTCGTCTGGGGCCGGGCGGCGGGGGGCGGAGGGCGGGGTTGGCCACCAGGTAGGCCTCGCGCTTCTCCGGGCGGGTGAGCGTCTGGTGGGCGGTGGAGAGCGCCTTGAACACCCGCTCCAGCTTCGGCCTGAAGTCGCCCAGCTCCTTGCGGAAGTAGCGATCGGGGTGGAGCTTCCTGGAGAGCGCGAAGAACGCGGCCTTCACCACCCAGGGCTCCGCGCCGGGGGGCACCCCCAGCAGGGTGAAGAGATCAGCGTAACCGAGCCGGGCGTCCAGATCCTCGACCTGGGCCACCAGCGCGGGCTCGAGCGCGACTTCCTCGGACATGGGGAGCGCGATGATACCGCCCAACTCCGCGCGGCGCGACAACGAGCCTCGGGCGCGCAACAGTTACGGCGCCCCCGCAGGCCGCGCGCTGAATTGCGCTGGTGCGCCTTGCCATTCCACCCCTTGGCCCGTGGCACACAAGCTGCTGACTGCCCTGGGCCGGCGGCGGAGGCGGGGGGGAGTAGCCGCGTACCCAATTTTTCGATCACCCATCGCGCCAACAGCGGAGCCACACGTGCGCCCCGGAGCCTCCATGGACCCCGTCCTCCAGCTGTCCATACGACCGCAGTGGGACGAGCTCGAGCACGCGCGCGTGCAGGCCGTCTCGTTCCTGCGCGGTCACCAGTTTGGAGAGGCGAGCGTCAACGCGGCCGAGATGGTGGTGTGCGAGCTGATCGAGAACGCCACCAAGTACGGCTCGTTTCGCGAAGCAGCCGAGCCGATGTCCATCGCCATCACCGTGCAGGGCGCGACCGTCACCATCGAGGTGCGAAGCCCGGTGAGCTCGGCCGACGACGAGCACCTCGCCCGGCTCGATCGCGCCGTCCAGTGGATCCGCGGCTTCCAGAACCCCTTCGAGGCCTACCTGGAGCGCTTGAGAGAGGTCTCGGCGCAGTCGCTGGAGAGCCGGGAGAGCGGCCTGGGGTTGGTGCGCATCGCCTACGAGGGGCAGTCGATCCTCGACTTCTTTCTCATCGATCAAAACGTCCTCGCGGTCTCGGCCGTGCACCGTGGTCAAGCCTGAGGAGCCTTCCATGAGCTTGCAGACCTTTCAGCAGAACGCCCTGACGCTCGAGCTGCACGACGGCCCAGAGGAAGTGCGCGTCACCTGGCTGGGCCGCAGCACCAGCCGTGAACCCGGTGAGTTCATCGTGCCGGTGCTCAGCCGCGCGGTGGAGCTGGGCCGGGTGCAGCACAAGCCGGTGGTGCTCGACTTCCAGCAGATGGCGTACATGAACAGCTCGACCATCACGCCCATCATCCGCCTGCTGGGCCGCGCGCTGCGCACGGTCAGCGCGGTGCGGGTGGTCTACAACAAGGGGCTCAAGTGGCAGGAGCTGAGCTTCACCGCCCTCGAGGTGTTCCAGACGACCGATCAACGCATCGAGATCCGCGGGGTCTGACCCATGGTCGCCGAGCTCGCCGAGGTCCGGGGAAGCGTAGAGGCCGTCAACGCGGCCGTGCTGCTCAAGGTGCAGCAGGCGAGGCCTCACTCGCTGGTGGTGCGCTTCGATGAGCGCGAGCGGCTGCCCCGGCACGGCGAGCGCTTCGAGCGGCTCACCCTGCAGTGCGGGGCGCGCCGCGCCACCCTGGGCCCCTGCCGCTTCGAGTCAGGCGAGGCCACCGGGCCCGAGTTCGTCGAGCCGCCGGCCCCTGCCGGGAGCGACGGCCGCCTGGTCTTCCTCGAGCAGGTCTACGACTTCAGCCAGCTCTTCCAGCACGGGCGCATCAACGAGCTGAGCGTGCGGGTGCGGCAGCTGCCGTTGGTGTGGGGCCGCCAGGCCACCATCCAGCCGGCGTTCCGCGACTTCACCTCGCAGCTGCTCTACGACTTTCAGGTCTATCGCGGGCTGTTCGACGGGCTCGACCGCAGCCTCGAGCACGAGCCGCCCGAGGTGCGCACCGCGGTGCACGAGGTGGCGATCGGGGCGGAGTACCGGAACTTCTGCACCTTCTTCGACCGGCAGCTGGGGCAGCTCGCGGCCGCCGTGAAGGACTTCTCGCGGCAAGACCACGAGCGGCACGGCTTCTACTTCCGCAAGCAGCTGTGGGACCTCATCCTCTCTTCCGAGTTCATGGGCCGCACCAACCTCAAGCCGCGCGGCTTCGCGGGCGACTCGGTGATGATGCGCATGATCTACGAGCGCGAGTTCCGCGGGCGCTCGCTGTTCTCGAAGTTCATGCACCGTCACCCGCTCGACACCGTGGCCGCCAGCGCGGTGCGCGCGCGGCGGAAGCTGGTGGCCGACCTCCTTCACCGCACGCAGGCGCGGCGGGCCGAGGCGGGCGAGAAGACCCGGGTGCTCTCGGTGGCGTGCGGGCCGGCGGCCGAGCTGCGAGAGGTGGCGCGCACCAAAGAAGACCTCTCGCAGCTCGAGGTGCTGCTGCTCGACCAGGACCAGCTCGCCCTCGACGACGCGCGCGACACCATCATGGAGCTGGAGCAGCGGCTGCGCGCGCGCCTCGACGCCACCCTGGTGCGCGGCTCGGTGCGCACCCTCATCGGCGGCAGCGAGCTCTCGCGCCGCTGGGGCCGGTTCGACGTCGTCTATGCGATGGGGCTCTTCGACTACCTCACCCCGCCGGTGGCGCGCGCGGTCTTGGGCAAGCTCTACGAGCTGCTCTCGCCCGGGGGCACGCTGCTGCTGGGCAACTTCCACGTGAACAACCCCACCCGCGTCTACATGGAGTACTGGATGGACTGGGTGATCTACCACCGCGACGAGCTCGAGTTCTTCGAGCTGGCCAGCGAGCTGGAGGACGCCGAGGTCTCCCTCACCTACGAAGAGACCGGCAGCCAGATGTTCCTGCAGGTGAAGAAGCCTGTCCGGAGCGGGGCCGAAGGGCCATGAACACCGGCGAGTTCGAGATCGTGATGGCCAGCCGCAACGGCGGCCGCTTCGAGGACTACGTGCAGGCGCTCATTCACCTGCAGGCCAAGACGCTCACCGCCCTGGGCGTCATCTTGATTCCGGTCTTCTTCATCCTGGACTTCTTCGTGATGCCGCCGGCGCTGCTGGGGCGCTTCGCGGCCTATCGCCTGGTGGCCAC
>VFKJ01000277.1 GCA_009885595.1 Myxococcales bacterium
CGACCTCGCCCGCGCCGCCGTGCAGAAGATCGTCGACATGCCCGACAAGCGCCTGCGGAACTTCATCGCGATCGTCGAGGGGAACGGCGGGGTGTTGTCGGTGCGCAAGCGCAGCCAGTTCCCCGAGCTCACCGACGACGAGGTGCACCAAATGGAAGCGGCCGTGCAGGAGCATCTCCTGCAACGGCCGCCGGGACCTGCGCGCTGAATTACTTCTTCCAGCCGTAGGGGAAGAGCTCGGTCGCGCGGAAGAAGTACGAGATCTCGTTCTTCGCGTTCTCGACGCTGTCCGAGCCGTGCACGGTGTTCGCGTCGATGGACTTGGCGAAGTCGGCGCGGATGGTGCCGGCGGCCGCCTTCTTGGGGTCGGTGGCGCCCATCAGGTCGCGGTTCGCCTGCATCGCGTTCTCACCCTCGAGGCACATGATCACCACCGGGCCCGAGGTCATGAAGGAGACGAGGTCCTTGAAGAAGGGGCGCTCCTTGTGCACGGCGTAGAAGCCCTCGGCCTCCCGCTGCGAGAGGTGCTGCAGGCGCAGGGCGATCGGCATCAGGCCGTTCGACTCGAACCGCGAGATGATCTTGCCGATCGCGCCCTTCTCCAGCGCGTCGGGCTTGAGGATGGACAGCGTACGTTCGATCGCCATGGTGTTGTCTCCGTGAAGGTGAAGTTTCGCCGCGCGGCTACACGACGCACCGCGTGAAGGCAAAGCCTTTTGCTCGCGCGAGGCGCGGTGCTACTTCGCCTCCCCTATGAATCAGGTCGCGTCACCTCGGCCAGCCGTCCGCTTCGCTCCCGTCTGTCTCGCGCAGCGTTCCGCTGCTACCGGTGCCGCTCCATGAACCAGCGCTTCCTCGATCACCTGGACGGACAGCTCGCCTCCATCCGCGAGCAGGGGCTCTACAAGAACGAGCGCGTGATCACCTCGCCCCAGAGCGCGCACATTCGCGTCGGTGGCCGCGAGGTCTTGAACTTCTGCGCCAACAACTACCTCGGCCTGGGCAACGCGCCCGAGCTGATCGAGGCGGCCAAGAAGGGGCTGGATCAAAGCGGCTTCGGCATGGCCTCGGTGCGCTTCATCTGCGGCACCCAGGACGTCCACAAGGCCCTGGAAGACCGGCTCACGAAGTTCCTCGGCACCGAAGACACCATCCTCTTCTCCTCGTGCTGGGACGCGAACGGCGGCGTGTTCGAGGTGGTGCTGGGTGAGGAAGACGCGGTGATCTCCGACGCGCTCAACCACGCCTCGATCATCGACGGCGTGCGCCTCTGCAAGGCCAAGCGGCTGCGCTACGCGAACAACGAGCTGAAGGAGCTCGAGGAGCGGCTGATCGAAGCGAAGGATTCCCGCTTCAAGCTCATCGTCACCGACGGTGTGTTCTCGATGGACGGCGTGATCGCGAACTTGAAGGGCGTCTGCGACCTGGCCGACAAGTACGACGCGCTGGTGATGGTCGATGACTCGCACGCGGTGGGCTTCACCGGCGAGAACGGGCGCGGCAGTCACGAGCTGCGCGGGGTGATGGGCCGCATCGACATCCTCACCGGCACCCTGGGCAAGGCGCTCGGCGGCGCGTCGGGCGGGTACCTGTCGGGTCGCAAGCAGGTGGTCGAGCTGCTGCGGCAGCGCGCGCGCCCCTACCTCTTCTCCAACACCCTGATGCCGGCGATCGCGCACGCGACCATTCGTTGCCTCGACCTGCTCGAGCAGGGCAACGCCGCGCGGCTCAAGCTCAAGGAGAACGCGGCGTACTTCCGCGCGCAGATGACCGCGCTCGGCTTCACGCTCGCCGGAGAAGGCCACCCGATCATCCCCGTGATGCTCGGAGACGCGAAGCTCGCGGGCACCTTCGCCGATCAGATGCTGCAGGAAGGCATCTACGTGATCGGCTTCTTCTTCCCCGTCGTTCCCCAGGGGAAGGCCCGCATTCGCACCCAGATGTCGGCGGCACACACCAAAGATGACCTCGACCGCGCGATCGCTGCCTTCGCGAAGGTCGGCCGGGGTCTGGGAGTCATTCGATGAGAGCGCTGGTCAAGTCGCGTCGCGAGCCGGGCCTGTGGATGGAAGAGGTCGCCAAGCCCGCCGTGGGCCCCAACGACGTGCTGGTGAAGGTGCAGAAGACCGGCATCTGCGGCACCGACATCCACATCTTCAACTGGGACGAGTGGAGCCAGCGCACCATCAAGACGCCGATGCACATCGGCCACGAGTTCATGGGCGTGGTGGCTGAGGTGGGCAGCGAGGTCACCGGCTACAAGGTCGGCGATCGCGTCTCAGGCGAAGGCCACATCACCTGCGGTCATTGCCGCAACTGCCGCGCGGGCAAGCGTCACCTCTGCCGCAACACCTCAGGCCTGGGCGTCAACCGCATCGGCTGCTTCGCCGAGTTCGTCGCCATCCCCGCGTTCAACATCTTCCCCGTGCCCGTGGGCATCTCCGACGAGATCGCCTCGTTCTTCGATCCCCTGGGGAACGCCGTGCACACCGCGCTCTCGTTCGACCTGGTGGGCGAAGACGTGCTGATCACCGGCGCCGGCCCCATCGGCGTGATGGCCGCGGCGATCTGCAAGCACGTGGGGGCGCGGCACGTGGTGCTCACCGACGTCAACGAATACCGCCTCGACCTCGGCAAGAAGCTGGGCGCCACCCGGGTGGTCAACGTCGCCAAGGAAGATCTCGCGGTAGTGATGAAGGACCTCGGCATGACCGAGGGCTTCGACGTGGGCCTCGAGATGAGCGGCAACGGCTCGGCCTTCAAGCAGATGTTCAAGGCGATGAACCACGGTGGTCGGGTGGCGATCCTCGGCATTCCGGTCGGCGAGGTGGCGATCGACTGGGGCCAGGTGATCTTCAAGGGCCTCGTGCTCAAGGGCATCTACGGCCGGGAGATGTTCGAGACCTGGTACAAGATGACCGCGATGCTGCAGAGCGGGCTCGACATCTCCGCTGCCGTCACCCACCGCTACCCCGCCGCGCAGTTCAAGGAAGCGTTCGAGGTGATGCGCACCGGAGCCAGCGGGAAAGTGGTGCTCGATTGGGCAGCGTGAAGAGGTTCGAGGCGGTGCCCAGGCCCACGAAGGCACCCGCTCACCCTGAGCGGAGTCGAGGGGCGAAGAAGATCAAGGCGCCCGCGAAGAAGCTCTTCGTGGCGATGGCCGGCAACATCGGCGCGGGCAAGACCACCGCCGCCAAGATGGTGAGCCAGAGGTTCGGGTTCGAGCTCTTCGACGAGCCGGTGATCGATAACCGGTTCCTCAAGAACTACTACGCCGACATGAAGCGCTGGAGCTTCACCCTGCAGCTCGAGTTCCTCATTCACCGCGTCGAGCACCACGAGCTGATCCACAAGGTGCCCAAGAGCTGCATCCAGGACCGCACCCTCTACGAAGATCCCGAGATCTTCGCGAAGTACCTGCACGGCCTGGGCAACCTGACCGACTCCGAGCTCGAGCTGTACTTCGACTACTTCAAGCGGCTGACCCGCACCGTCGCGCAGCCCGACAAGGTGATCTGCTTCGACGTGCCCAAGGTCGACGTGCTGCTCTCGCGCATCAAGCTGCGCGGGCGTGAGGAAGAGAAGGGCATTCAGACCTCGTTCCTGCGGGGCTTGAACGGCTACTACGCCACCTTCCCCATGGTGCTCTCGGGCAAGTACGGCGTCGACGTGCTCACGCTCGACGTCACCAACCTCGACATCCGCACCGGCAGGGGCCGCGCCGAGTTCCTCGATCGCGTCAGCACCTTCCTCGCGTCATGATCGCCACGCCTCGCAAGGGTTCGGACTCGATCGTCGAGATGACCCAGCTGCTGCTGCCCGGTGACGCGAACGCGCTCGGCGCCGCGTTCGGTGGCTCGGTGATGGGGTGGATCGACATCTGCGCGGCCGTGGCGGCGCAGCGGCACTCGCGGCAGCAGGTGGTGACCGCGTCGATGGACGACCTGCACTTTCATGCGCCGATCCTGATCGGGTTCCAGGTGATCTTGCGCGCGCGGGTGATCGCCGCGTTCAGGACCTCGATGGAGATCGGCGTGACGGTGCACGCGGAGAACCCCCTCACCGGGGAACGGCAGCTGACCACCAGCGCGCTGCTCACCTTCGTCGCGCTCGACAAGGAGGGCCGGAAGCTGCCGGTGCCCCCGCTCGCGATCGAGAGCGAGGTCGAGAAGGCCGCCGCTGAAGAGGCCACTGCGCGGAGAGCGGAGCGCATCAGCCGCAGGGACAAGGGCGGTGCGTGGTTGAAGTTGCTCGAGAGGTGACTACCCCTCTCCCCGACCCTCTCCCCTGTGGGGGAGAGGGAGCAAGGTGCGGGCGAGCGCTTCCGGGTTCTTCACCCCCTGCGCGAGCAGCCACGCCCGAGCGGCGCGCACGTTGGCCTGCCCCACGTCTCCACCCTGCACTTCCCCCAGCCGCAGGCGCGTCGCGGCCGCGAAGAGCGCCATCTCGTTTTCGTCGAACAACTCGAGCGCGGCCCGGAACGACGCTTCCTTCGGGTTGACCAGCGCGCGGATCATCGCGGCCAGCGCCGTCGCCCACCCCAGATCCTCGCCCTCGAGCGCCTCTGCGTGCCGCAGCGCCTCGTCGCCCCGCCCCACCGCGATCAGCACCCGCGCCATCAGCGAGCGCGCCTCGATGCGCACGTTCTGGATCAGCAGATACTGCGCCTCGTCGAGCGAGCGCCAGCACGCCTCCATGCGCTCCAGGGTGGCGCGGGTGTCGTTCTCGTAGAGATCGATCATCGTCTCCGACAGCGCCGCCCAGTAGTGCTGAAAGTGGAAGCTCTGCGTAGACCAGCGCGACATCGCGCTCGCCACCGCGCCGCGGGCCCCCACCGCGTCATCGGCCGCCAGCCGCGCCACGCTCGCCAGCCCGCAGCTCAGGCCGGTCAGCGCGTAGCGATCGCCGCGCTGCTCCGCCTCGCGCACCAGCTCGGGAATTCGCACCGAGAGCCCGGCCACGTCGCCCAGGTAGAAGAGCGACCACACCGAGACCAGCCGGGAGTTGGCCGCTTCCCAGCTCGCCATCGAGCCCACCTCCGCGAAGCGGCGCTCGGCCTGCGCGGTCAGCAGCGCGGCCTCGCGCCACTTGCCCACCAGGAAGCGGGACAGCCCGGCGCAGAAGTCGACCAGGCCCTCGAGCGCGACGTCCTTCATCTTCTCTGCCAGCGCGCGGGCTTCGGAGATCAACCGCGCCGCCCGCTTCTCGGCCTTGGCGCCGCCGGTCGCCACGAAGGCCGCTTCCGCGGCGAGCGCGCGGGCGACCCGGTGCGGCTCTCCGGCGTCGAGGGCGAGCAGCAGCTGGCGCGACTGGAAGCTCGCGCCCCGCACGGTGTCCACCATCGACAGCCCCATCGCGACCGACCAGCACGCGTCGATGCGCTGCAACACCAGCGGGTCGATGCGGCTGGCGGGCGTCTCCACGAAGGACAGGCCCCGCAGCCACAGGTGCAGCCGACGTCCACCCAACGCCAGCACCGCGCGCCGGGGCGTGCGGGCCAGCTGCATCCCCAGCCCTTCGAGCACCTGGTTCACCGCGCTGAGCCCGGCGTCGATGTGACCTGCGCGCAGCAGCTGCTCGGCGGCCAGCCGGCGCACCTCGAGCGACTGCTGGGCTGCGACCGGCGCGTCGCCTGGCTCAGCCAGGGCCTGCTCGTAGGCGCGCGCAGAGATCGCGCCCCGGCCCGCGCTCGCCCAGGCATCGGCCAGCTGGAGCCGCACCTCGCGCCGGCGGCGATCGTCTCCGGCCATCAACTCGAGAGCGCGCTCGAACAGCACCGCGGCCCGCTCGAAGGCGAGGTGGGTGACGGCGCGCTGCGCGGCTTCCAGGGTCGCGTCAGCGGCGCGCTCGACCAGGCCGGCGGCGCCCAGGTGCCAGGCCACCACGTCGACGTCGCCGCCTGCCTTGAGCCCGTCGGCGAGCTGCGCGTGGAGGGCGCGGGTCTGCTCGGGCTCGAGCGCCTTGACCACCGTCTCGCGAATGCGGTCGTGCCAGGCCTCGATCCGATCGTCATGGACTCCGCGGATCAGGTTCGACGCCTTGAGCAAGCTGACGGTCTCGACGTCGGACCCTTCGAGGCCGGCGATCGAAGCGGCGATCTTCTCGGCGATGGGCGCACCCGCCAGCGCCACCACGTCGAGCAGCCTGCGCGCCTGGGGCGGCAGGGTGGAGAGCCGGGAGAGCACCACGTCCTCGAGGCGCACCTCGCCTGAGACCGCGGCCAGCTGCTGCAGGAGAAACGGGTTGCCGCCCGACTCGCGCGCGATCACCGCCGCCCGGCCCGGATCGATCAGGCTCTGGCTGGCGAGGCTGGCGCAGTCCTCGGCGCTGAGGGGCTCGAGCCGCAGCTCGGTCGAGGGCAGCGTCAGGCCCACCAGCGGCGTGCTCTCCATTCGGGAGACGATCAGCAGCAGCACCGAGGGCGCGTCAGGGGGCCGGAGCACCTCCTCGAGCACCTGCGCGCTGTCGGCGTCGCCCCACTGCGCGTCGTCGATCACCACCACCAGGGGAGCGCGATCGCTCATGCGGGCGAGCAGCTCCCTCAGGCCCTGCACCGCGCGGCGGCGGAGCTCCTGCGCTTCTCTGGTCTCGCGCACCGGCGCGCCCGCGAAGGCAGCCACCCGCCCGAGCACCGGGAACATGCGGGTGAGCGCGGCCGCGTCGCGGGGAAGCACCGCGTCCACCCGCTCGGCGGGCAGCTCCACCAGGTGACGCCCCAGCGCGTCCATCACGCTGTCGAGCGCCTTGAAGGGCACCGACTCGCGCTCGTAGCAGCGGCCGTGCAGCACCACCCCGTCGACCTCTTCCACGAAGCGCCGCACCAGCGCCGACTTGCCGATGCCAGAGGTGCCGAAGAGCCGCACGTACCGCGGCTCGTGGCGACTGGCCGTGAGCGCGTCGTTGAGCCTGGAGAGCTCGGGCCCACGCCCGACGAAGCCGGTGGGGGGCCGGGGTGACGGCGCGGGAGTGGCCGAGCCTCCGAACACCGCGAGGAGCTCGGCGGCGCCGAAGCGCTCCGCCATTTCCCGCTTGAGCAGGCCCACGCACAGCGCGTCGAGCTCCGCGGGCACCGAGGCGTCGAGCTCGCGGGGCGCGGGCGCGGGGCGGCGCTGCTTGTCGAGCAGCACCTGCGGGGGCGAGCCTTCGAAGGGGAGTCTCCCGGTCAGCGCGCGGAAGAGCATCACCCCCACCGCGTACCAGTCGGCGGCGGGCCCGGCGGCGCTGGAAGAGTCGGCCTGTTCCGGCGACATGTACGGCACGGTGCCGACCAGCAGGTTTCGCTCGGAGACGCTCTGCTCGCCCTCGAGGTTGAGCACCAGGCCGAAGTCGAGCACCACCACCCGCCCCTCGCGCGTCACCAGCACGTTCTCGGGCTTCAGATCGCGGTGGAGCCGGCCCTTCTCGTGGAGAAAGGCGATGCCCTGCACCAGCTGCCGGAAGGCGTCGCGAAGCCGGTCGAGTTCCACCTTGCTGGTCGAGGCCGGCGAACGAATCGTGTGTTCCAGCGCGGCCGTAGGCACGTCGCGCTGGGTCGGCGCGCCCGGCCTGACCCAGGAGAGGAAGTCGACGCCCTGCACCAGCTCGAGGGTGAAGAACCAGGCCTCTCCCTCGGCGGCGAGCTCGTAGAGGGAGACCAGGTTCGGGTGGCTCACCCCGGTCAGCGCCCGAAATTCCCGCTTGATGCGCACCAGCGATTCGGCGTCGTGGCGCTGCAGCACCTTGAGCGCGACGCGGCGGCCGGCCTTCTCGCGGTCGACGGCCTCGTAGACGACGCCCATGCCTCCTGCGCCGAGCTCGCGCACGACCTCGTAGCGAGCCGTACCCCGGAAGGGTTCCACTCAGTCCTCGGACTTTTTCCGCGATTTGGTGAGGCCGTACTGCTGCAGCCGGGTGACGAGGGTGCGACGGCTCACTCCGAGGAGCTCCGCCGCCTTCGTCTGGTTGCCGTCGGTCTTGTCCAGGGCCTCGAGGACCGCGCGCTTCTCGGCCGCCTCGCGCTCGTCGCGCAGGTTGGACACCGGGGCGCCCCCCTCTTCTGCGTCCCGGCGCGGCGCCGCCGGCACGGGGCCCAGGCCCACCAGCGCCTCGGCGTGCAGGGTCTCTTCACCCGCCAGCAGCAGCGCGCGATCGATCACGTTCTTCAGCTCGCGGATGTTGCCGGGCCACGGCCAGGCCTGCAGCGTCGCGATCGCGTCGGCACAGAGCGTCGGCACCGGCCGGCCCTCGCGCTCGGCAGCGGCGGAGAGGAACTGGCGCGCGAGCGGCTCGATCTCCGCGACCCGCTCGCGCAGCGGGGGGATCAGCAGCGAGATGCCGTTGACGCGGAAGTAGAGATCGCTGCGGAAGGCCCCGCGCGCCACCTCGGCCTCGAGGTCGCGGTTGGTGGCGAAGATGAAGCGCACGTCGATGGGCGTCGGCTGGAGCGCGCCGACCCGCGTCGTCTTGCGCTCCTCGAGCACGCGCAGCAGCTTGGCCTGGGTCGAGGCGGGCATCTCCCCCACCTCGTCGAGGAAGACGGTGCCGCCCTGGGCGGACTCCAGCAGCCCTTCCTTGTCCTTGATGGCGCTGGTGAAGGCGCCCTTCACGTGGCCGAACAGCTCGCTCTCGAGCAGCGACTCGTTCAGCGCCGCGCAGTTGAGCCGCAGGAAGGGGCCCTTGGCGCGCTTGCTGCGCCGGTGGAGCTCGCTGGACAACACTTCCTTGCCCACGCCCGTCTCGCCCAGCAACAGCACGTTGATGTTCGAGGGCGCGATCCTGTCGACGAGGCGGTAGAGCGCGGCCATCGCGTCGTCGCGCACCACGAAGCCCTCGGCCGGCGCGATCGCGGGCCGCGAGCAGGCCGCCACCAGCAGGTCGGGATCGGTGCCGTCACGCGGCGCGCTCGCCACGCCCGCGCGCACCCGGGCGCCCCTGGCCACCAGCTTCGCCGACAGCTTCTCCATCAAGCTCCTGGCGGCCTCGGGCGAACGGCCCGGCGCGAGGATCTCGAACTGCCCCGGCCCGAAGGAGGCCACCACGTCGTGAGGAGAGAGCTCGGCGGACAGCACTTCCTGCGCGAGGCCGGGGGGGCCGAGCACCTGCAGCCGCAGCACCGCGAAGGGCGGCCGGGTGTCGCGGGTCAGCTCGAGGAACCGCACGTGGGTGTGCAGGTTCCACGGGCGGGTGCTGGCCGACAGCTCGTCGATCTGCAGCACCATCAAGGTGGTGCCCAATTCGACCGCGTCACCCTCGCCGAGCACCACCTGCTCGTGGGGCGAGAGCTTGC
The DNA here is from genome assembly GCA_009885595.1 of Myxococcales bacterium. Lineage (GTDB taxonomy): Bacteria > Myxococcota > Myxococcia > Myxococcales > Myxococcaceae > Archangium_A. Next base: position 9,266 of record VFKJ01000277.1, read on the forward strand.
GGCCGCGCACCGAGGTGCCGTTCGCGCTGCCCAGATCGATCAGCGTCACCGCGCCGCCGTTCACCACCAGCTGCGCGTGCTTGCGAGAGGCGGCGGTGTCGTCGAGGCGAATGCCGGCGTCGTCACCGCGGCCGACGATCAGCGTGCCATCGGCAGGCAGCGCGAACGAGGCCGAGCCCGACTCGGAGACCACCACCACCCGCCAGCGCCCGGCGCGGGTCGACTGACCCTTCGAGGCGAGCCTGACCGTGTCCTGGTTGGCGACCGACATGCGGGGCAGGAGTGTACACTCGTCAGGATGAACAAGTTGCTCGGTGTGATCCTGGTGGGCCTGGGCGTGGCGGCCCTGTGGTTCGGAGGGATCCCCTACACGTCCAACGAGACGGTGCTCAAGCTGGGGCCGCTCGAAGCGAAGGCAGAGCTCGACAAGACCGTGGAGATCCCCAAGCCCGTGAGCGCCGGCCTGGTGGGCGTGGGGGTGGTGTTGCTGCTGGTTCCCGGCGGTCGGAAGAAGGGCTGAGTCACTGGCCCTTGGGCATTCGCAGGGCGCGCACCGCGTACTGCAGGCCGATCACCACGGCGATGATCACGAAGAGCAGGTTGAGGCCCTGGGTGGCACCGCGGTAGACGCGGTAGCCGGCGACGACGAAGCAGGCGAGCGCGAACACCCAGTGCCGAATCGACTGGGGGACCGTGCGCACGTTCGAGAACGCCCAGGCCGCGCCCAGCACCGCCACCGCCACCCAATCGATGCCGATCATGAAGTGCTCCCATCGCGCTGCGCGGCCTGCTCGGCGCTGAGCTTGCCCGCGATGTCCGAGAACGATGCGTGCGCGCGCAGCATGAAGAAGAGGCCGAAGAGGATCTGCTGCACCACCTGCACCACCCACAGCGCGATGGAGAACGCCACGCCGCTCGAGTTGACCACGTCGTCGGCGAAGAAGACCTGCATGCCGACGATCAGCGCGGCCTGCGTGGTGCCCGCGCCCGCAGGCCCCGCGGGGATCAGCATGCCGATGATCACCACGCAGAGCAGGAAATACGCCTGGTAGAGATCGAGGTGCAGCGGCAAGCACGCGCGGCCCGCGGCCCCGGAGCAGTCAAAGCCATTGGCGAAGAGCATCATCCCGGCGCCGTTGATGGCCCAGTACAGCGCCGTCCACAGCAGGAAGAGCGCGAAGTTCTTCCGGTCGGGCAACTGCTTGAGCGCACCGACGAAGCCATCGACGATCCCCACCACCTTCTCCGCGCGCGCGGGGCCGAGGATCCCGAACACCTTGCGAATGAGGCCGACCACGAGGTCGTGCTTCCAGCGCGTGAGCAGCAGGAACGCGAAGCCGCCCACCGAGACCAGGAACATTCCGATCGCGGCCTTCTTGATAATCCCGAAGTTGGGCGCGCTCTGGGGCAGGAAGAACATCAGCGCCTGCAGCAAGAGCGCGATCACCAGGATGTCGGTGATGCGCTCGAGCACCACGGTGGCCATCGCCGCGGAGCGCCGCACGCTCGAACGCTGGGCGATCAGGAATGGGCGGGCGAATTCACCGAGCCGAAAAGGGAGCACCACCAGCATCATGAAGCCGATCGCCGACGCCTCGTTGAGCTTGGAGAACGGCACCTTCTCGATGCCGGACAGCAGGTTGCCCCAGCGCAGCGTGCGGAAGATGTGGATGGCGACCAGGACCCAGAAATAGATGAACAGCGTCCACGCCCAGCGGGCGGACAGCACCGCGGTCCACACCTCTGAGAGCTTCACGTCCCAGAGCGCCCAGGTCATGCTGGCGGCGCTCACCGCAAGACCCAGCCCGAATTTGATCCACCGATTCACTGGGCGCCCCCCTTAGCACGGGAAGTCACTCGGTCACGCCTTGCAGCAAGGCGGCTGGGCGGGTCTTCACCAGCGCCTCGAAGCGCGTCGCGCCGGCCGCTTTCTCCAGCGCGCGCAGGCTCTCGCCCACCCAGGCCTTCGCGTTCACCGGCGAGTGCAGATCGGTCGCGGCCACCGCGTAGAGATCGTCGGCGAGGAATTGGCGCGCGAGCTTCTCCGCCGCTTTCCCGTAGCGACCGATGAGCGCGCCCAGGTCGAGCTGCAGCAGCGCGCCCGCCTGCACCAATTCCGCGGCGCGCCCCTTCTTCTCGAACTCGAAGCAGCGCTCGGGGTGGGCGATCAGCGGGGTGACGCCCTTGAGCTTCATGCGGAAGACCATCGAGGTGAGCATCGGGAGCGGGCCCTGGTAGGGCGCCTCCACCAGCAGCACCTTCCCCTGCCCCAGGGTGCGCGAGGCGGCGGTGCCCAGGCTCGGCAACAAATCTTCATCGAGGAAGAAGTTCTCCGCGTTGACGAAGAGCCCGAGCGAAAGGCCAGCCGCGGCGAGCGCGGTCTTCACCTCTTCGAGCTTCTGGGCGCACAGGGCCTTGTCGCGCGAGGCGTACTCGGCGCGGTGATGAGGGCTGGGCGCCGCGTGGGTGTAGCCGAGCGAGACCAGGGCGCGGGCCATCTCCAGGGTCTCCTCGAGGGTCTTGCTGCCATCGTCGACGCCGGGCAGCAGGTGGAGATGGAGATCGACGAGCCCTGACATGATCATCGCCAGTCGAGCACGAGGCCGGTGTCGATGCCGCCGACGAAGGTGTTGCCGGGGAACTGCACCGAGAAGACGAAGGGCGAGGCGTAGCCGAAGTACGCGGCCAGCCTGAAGTGCGGAGCGAGCCGAATGCCCGCCTGCAGCCGGCCCTCGATGTAGAAGAGCACGCGGCTCTCGTCCTTGTTGAACGCCCCGGGCAGGTAGGTCGCCTGGTACCAGAGCGGTCCGGCGACGAAGTGGAAGCCCCAGTGGAAGACGGGGTGATCGCTGCGGTACCCGAAGCCGACCAGCGCGGTGTGCTGCCAGTGGGTCACCATCGGCCGGGGCACGCCCACGCCGCCGCCGGTGCCCAGCATGAACAGCCAGACGAGCTCGTTGCGCGGCTGGCTCAGGATCGCCGCTTCCCAGCCCAGGCGCAGGTGGGGCGAGACCATCGGCGGGTTGATGAAGACACCCAGGCTCGCGTTGCGCGGCACGAACCACGGGACGAGGGGCTTGTCAGGCTCCCACACGGGGCTGGAGGCCAGAAAACTGCTGCAGAGGACCGCGAGCACCATGGGAGGCGTGGCGTTTGGCTGTGTACGCAGTGCTTGTCAACGGATCGGCTGGGTTCTACAACCGCGCCACTTCGCGGCACTTTCTGCCCGGACTTTTGGGAGACGCTCTTTGTCTACGTCGCTCCGCACGTACGTTTTCCTCGACAGCCTGCAGCCTCAGCTCGCCGCGCACATCGCCACCACCTGCCGGGGCTACTTCCCGGTGCCGTACGTGGCGTCGCTCTTCGTCGAGATCGCGCCGGGCATGGCGATTCACCGGCTGATGGACGTGGCGCTCAAGCAGACCCGCGCGCAGCCCGCCACCCTGGTGGTCGAGCGCGCCTACGGCATGCTCGAGCTGCACAGCGAGGACAAGGGCGAGGTCATGGCCGCGGGGCAGGCGATCCTGAAGGAGCTGGGCCACAAGGAAGAGGACCGCATCAAGCCGCGGCTCGTCTCCAACACCATCATCCGCGCGATCGAGCCGATGCACGCGATGATCCTCGACAAGATCCGCTTCGGGCAGATGATCGAGCCCGGTGAGTCGCTCTACATTCTCGAGACCGAGCCCGCCGCGTACGCCGCGCTGGCCGCCAACGAGGCCGAGAAGGCCGCCAACATCAAGCTGGTCGACGTGACCCCGTACGGCGCCTACGGCCGCCTGTACCTGGGTGGCAGCGAGTCGGAGATCGACTCCGCCGCCGAAGCCGCCGTCGCGGCGATCAAGGCGCTGTCCGGCAAAGAGACGGCGTCCCCGAAGGACAAGTGATTTTCTGAAGTCTTCAAAGCTGTTCCTGTTCCACCACACACGAGAGGCAGACGACTCCGATGGCTGACGCACTGGGAATGATCGAGACCAAGGGCTTCGTGGGAATGGTCGAGGCCGCGGACGCCGCGGTGAAGGCGGCCAAGGTCGAGCTGGTTGGCTACGAGAAGATCGGTGGCGGCTACGTGACGATGATCGTCCGTGGCGACGTCGCCGCCGTGAAGGCGGCGATCGAGGCCGGCGCCCGTGGCGCTGAGCGCGTGGGCGAGCTCGTCTCGACGCACGTGATCCCCCGCCCGCACGACAACATCGACCTCGTCCTGCCCCTGGGCCGCAAGGCCGAGCCGGCGAAGTAAGAGGGCTAAGAAGATGCTGCTCGGCAAGGTGGTGGGGACGGTGGTCTCCACCCGCAAAGAGCCTACGCTCGACGGTTCCCGGTTCCTGCTGGTGCGGGCGCTGGACCAGGAGTGCAAGCCCACCTCGACCCTCGTGGTCGCCGTCGACGCCATGGGCGCGGGGGTCGGCGAGGTGGTGCTGTACGCCTCGGGCTCGTCTGCGCGCCAGACCGAGATGACCAAGGACCGCCCGGTCGACGCCGTGATCATGGCGATCGTCGACCAGGTCGAAGTCGAGGGAAAGCTCACTTGGGTCAAGTGAGTTCGAAGGTGGTGCGGGTGAGCGGGGGCTCGAAAGAGGCCCTCGTCGCCGCGGCCACCCGCGAGTGTGAGCACCAGACCGCCGCGCGGTCGTGTGAGCGGGTGCTGGTGGTGTACGGCGAGCGCGCCGCGAATCTCTACATCGAGTCCACGCCTGCGCCCCGCCCCGCGGTGGTGCGCAGGACGGCCTAAAGGGCACTGCAGATGAACGAAGCCCAGATCAACTCCATCGTCGAGCAGGTGGTTCGAAGGCTCTCCGGTGAGCTCTCGAAGCTGCCCTCGGCCGCGTCGAGCGGTTCGCGTTCGCCTGCGCTCATCAGCAAGCGGCCGGGCATCTTCGACGATCTCGACTCGGCGGTGACCGCCGCCACCCGCTCGCAGGAGCAGTTCGTGCGGCTGCCGGTGGAGACCCGCGAGAAGGTGATCGAGGCGATGCGGCAGTGCACGCGCGATCACGTCAACGAGCTGTCGCGCATGGCGGTCGAGGAGACCAAGCTCGGCAACGTCGCGGACAAGATCAAGAAGAACCTCCTGTGCGCGAACAAGACGCCGGGCATGGAGATCCTCCGCGCCCAGGCGCAGAGCGGCGACTACGGGCTGATGCTGCTGGAGCGCGCGCCCTTCGGCGTGATCGGCGCCATCACCCCGTCGACCAACGCCACCGAGACCATCATCAACAACGGCGTGGCGATGGTGGCCGGCGGGAACTCCGTCGTCTTCAACGTGCACCCCAGCGCGAAGAACGTGGTGAGCTTCTTCGTGCAGAAGCTCAACGAGTCGATCGTCGCGGCCGGGGGCCCTGCGAACCTGCTGTGCATGCTGGGCAGCCCCACCATCGAGTCGGCTGGCGCCCTGATGAAGCACCCCGGCATCCGCCTGGTGGTGGTGACCGGCGGCCCCGCGGTGGTGAAGGCGGCGATGGGCTCGGGCAAGCGCGCGATCTGCGGCGGCCCCGGCAATCCCCCCGCGGTGGTGGACGAGACGGCCCACGTCGCGCGCGCGGCCAAGGACATCGTCGACGGCGCCTCGCTCGACAACAACATCGTGTGCATCGTGGAGAAGGAGATCTTCGCGGTCGCCTCCATCGCCGACGAGCTGAAGAGCGAGATGCTCAAGCACGGCGCCTTCGAGGTGCCTTCGAGCGCGATCAACCGGCTGGAGAAGCTGGTGGTCGACGAAGGCCACGCGGCGCGCGACTGGGTGGGCAAGGACGCCACCAAGATCGCCGAGGCCGCGGGGCTCAGGGTGCCAGCGAGCACGCGGCTGCTGTTCGCCGAGGTCGATCCCGCGCACAGCTTCATTCAGGCCGAGCTGTTGATGCCGGTGATCGGCTTCTCCCGGCTCAAGACGGTGGAAGACTGCATCGCGGCCGCGGTGCAGGCCGAGCACGGCTTTGGTCACACCGCCACCATGCACTCGACGAACATCGACGTGCTGTCGGCGATGGCGAAGATCATCAACACGTCGATCTTCGTGAAGAACGGACCGTCGTTCGCGGGCTTGGGGATGACGGGCGAGGGCTACACCTCGTTCACCATCGCTTCCCCCACGGGTGAAGGGCTCACCACGCCGATCAGCTTCACGCGTGAGCGCCGCTGCACCTTGAAGGACTCGTTCCGCATCATCTGATGCCTCCTCCGACCACAGGCCCTGCCCTGGGATTGCTCGAGCTGGAGTCGCTCGCGCGAGGGATCGTGGTGGCGGACGCGCTGGTGAAGCAGGCGGCCGTGCAGATCGTGCTCGCCGAGGCGGTGTCTCCGGGCAAGTACCTGCTGGTCTTCGTCGGCGGCGAAGGCGAGGTGCTGGAGTCGTTCAAGGCGGGCCTCGAGGCCGGTGGCGCGATGGTGCTCGACTCGCTCCACCTCACGCACATCGCCGAGAGCCTGGTGGCGGCGCTGTTGCGCGGCGAGCTGGCGAAGGTGGGGCCGCAGGACGCGGTCGGCATCGTCGAGCTGCACACGGTGGCGGCCACGTTGAAGGCGGCCGACGTGGCGCTCAAGCGCGCGGAGGTGCGGCTCACGCAGCTGCACCTGGCCAAGGGCATCGGCGGCAAGGGCTGGTTCACCCTGGCCGGCGTGCAGCACGACGTCGAGGCGGCGCTCGAGGGCGCGGCGGCGGCGGTCCAACCTTCCCTGCTGGTCGCCACCGAGTTGATTCAGCGGCCGCACGCGGATCTTCGCGGCAAAGTGTTGTGACGAACTGACGTGACAACGAACTCCCTCTCCCCGCGGGGAGAGGGTTGGGGAGAGGGCAAACCATGAAGAAGATCGTCCTGGCGTGTCTGCTGTCATTGGTCGCCTGCAAGAAGGAATCAAACACTCCCGCGGGACCAACGGGACCTGGCACGACCGGAACCGGCACTGGCAGCCCCGGCACAGACCAGCCACCAGCCGCCGCCGACGCGCCGAAGAACCCGGCGGGCTGCAACAGCGACTTCGCCGAGGCGCTGGTGGCCGACGCCACGCTCACGGAGAAGTGCAGCCCGTACACCGTGAAGAACGAGCTCAACATCGACGGGTACGCGCTCACCATCGAGCCGGGCGTCGAGCTGCGCTTCGCGGACGACACGGTCTTCACCGTCGCCTACTACAAGCCGGCGCGCGTGCTGGTGAAGGGCACGAAGGAGAAGCCGGTGAAGTTCACCGGCCGGCAGTGGAAGGGCGTGCAGCTGAAGAGAGACGCGGCGGGGTCCAGCTTCGAGAACGTGGTCTTCGAGAACGCGGGCACCGACGACGTCCCGGCCTTCCTGGTGGAGACCTACGACGTCGCCCTGAGCGCCCTCACCTTCACCGGCGCGAAGAAGACGGTGTTCAAGCTCGAGGTCGACCGTCCGCTCAAGGCGTTCAAGGAGATCGATCTCTCGAAGGCGAGCGCAGATCCGACCGAGCTGATTCATGCTTCGACTGCCACCGCGGGCGTGTTCGCCCCTGACAGCAAGTACCCCCAGAAGGCCATCATCTGGCTCCACCAGGGGCTCGAGGCCGACCTCACCCTGGTCGCGGCGGGCGCGACCTACCGCATTCCCGAGATGCTCAACGTCGACGCCCCCGAGGGCAAGACGGCCAGCATCACCATCAAGGAAGGCGTGACCATCGAGCTGGGTGAGAACGTGGCGATGCAGTTCGGGTACTACCGCGGCCCGGCGGGCCTGAAGATCCAGGGCACGAAGGAGAAGCCGGTCACCATCACCCGCTACGGCGAGGACAAGGCGCAGACGCCGTCGACCGGCGTTCAGCTCTACGCGGGGGCGCGCGCGCCGGAGATCGACTTCCTGGTGATCGAGTACGCGGGCGGCACCGACAAGCCGGCGCTGCTGCTGGCGGACAACCGCGGGCTGGGGAAGATCACCAACAGCACCTTCCGCCACCTCAAGGGCGAGGCGGTGCGGGTCGACTCCTCGAAGGAGCGCTTCACCGCGTTCGACGCCAACACCTTCGAGGACGTGGAGGGCGCGGCGCTCAAGGTGCCGCTGGAGCTCGCGCACGGCCTGGGGGCGAACAACAAGTTCACCGACAAGGCGCGGGTCACGCTGTTCGGCGAGCTGAAGAAGGACACCACGCTGGAGAACATCGGGGCGCCGTACGTGGTGGAAGGCGAGCTCGCGGTCAACGGTGAGGACACGAAGACCGCCACGCTCACCATCGCCGCGGGCGACACCCTGCTGTTCAACACCGACGGGAAGCTGACCGTCTCGTACTACGCGCCCGCGAAGCTGATCGCCAAGGGGACGGCGGAGAAGCCGATCACGTTCGGCAAGCTGCTCTCGTCCTGGAACGGCGTGGGGATCTTCGGCAAGGGCTCGATCGAGCTGGAGAACGCCTCGATCTCGGGCACCGGTGAAGACGTGTCGCCGCTCAACCTGTCGGAAGAGGTCACCGGCTCGGTGAAGAAGCTCGCGCTCAAGGACACCAGGAAGGGTGTTCGCGGGTGCGCGGCCAAGGTGAAGCCCGAGGGCGTGACGGCGGACAACGGCGTGAAGGCGGTCGAGAAGTGCGACTGAAACAAATCCTCCCTCTCCCCCGCGGGGGAGAGGGTTGGGGAGAGGGCTTACCGTCTTGAAGATCCGTCCCTTCGCCCTCGAGCGCTTCTTCGCGAAGCACGAGTTTTCGGTGAAGCACCTGGGTTGCGCGAGCGACCCAGACTCGTTGACCACCCGCGAGCTGCTGGCGCTCGAGCCCGGCGCCGAGGCTCGGCTGCTGGACCTCGGCCTTGGCTACGGCGAGTCGGTCGGCAGGCCCGAGCTGCGCCAGGCGATCGCCGCGCGCTTCACCGGGATCTCGCCTGAAGACGTGCTGGTGCACGCCGGCGCGGAGGAGGCGATCTTCGCCTTCATGAACGTGCTGCTGGGGCCGGGCGATCACGCCATCGTCCACACGCCGGCGTACCAATCGCTCTACGAGGTCGCGGAGGCGGCGGGCGCGGCGGTCACCCGCTGGGAGGCCAGGGAGTCCGATGGCTGGCAGCTCGACGTCGACGTGCTCGAGGAGCTGATCCGCCCCGAGACGAAGCTCATCGTGATCAACTCGCCGCACAACCCGACCGGCGCGCTCGTCTCGATCAACCGGCTCGAGGTGATCGTCGAGTTCGCGCGGGAAAAGGGCATCTGGGTCTTCTGCGACGAGGTCTACCGTGGGCTGGAATACGGAGCGCCCCCCGCCGCGTCGGTGGTGGAGCTCTATGAGCGCGGCGTCTCGCTGGGAGGGACCGCGAAGGTCTTCGGGCTGGCCGGGCTGCGCGTGGGCTGGCTGGTCTGCCGCGATCGCGCGCTCCTGGAGCAGCTGTCGGCCTTCAAGGACTACCTGAGCATTTGCGGCGCGGGCCCCAGCGAGCTGCTGGCCGCGATCGCCGTTCGCCAGGCGGACCAACTGGCGGCGCGCACCAAGAAGCTCGTGGAAGAGAACGTGATCAGGGTGCAGCGGTTGATCGACGAGCGCCCCGAGGAGTTCTCGTGGATCCGCCCGGTCGCCGGGACCACGGCGTTCGTTCGGTACGTCCCTGGCGGCGCCGAGCAGTGGACGCAGGAGCTGCTGAAAGAGGCCGGTCTCTTGTTCCTGCCCGGGCCCATCTTCGACTTCGCCGACACGCACTTCCGCGTCGGGCTGGGGCGCTCAGCGCTCGCTACCTGGATCCACCTGGTGTGAGAGGCCCAACGCCTCCCACGCCTTGACCCGGCGCTGCTCGCGGACGCGCTGGGCGATCTGCAGCAGCGGCTTGTCGCGCTCGAAGCGGGCGCGGAAATCGGGGCGCAGTCCCGAGAGGTCGAGCGAGTCGATCAGCGCGCGGGAGGTGGTGAGCACACCGGCCAGCGCGAGGTGGACCGAGGGCGAGCTCGGATCTTCGCGGCCCAGCGACAGGATCGCTGACAGCACACCCAGGAGCTGCTCGGTAGCGGCTCGAGGGAAGGCGGCTCGTCCGTTCGCGATGAGGCAGCTGAGGATCGCGGCGAAGACGTGCAGATCTTCGATGGTGCGGAAGGGCTTGAGGTAGCGCTCGTAGCCGTCGCCTTCGAGGACTGCTTCGACGGGGGTGTCGGTGAGCGTGATCGCGGCGTGAGGGATTTCGGGGACGAAGTCGAGCGCGGCACCCTGCTCTGCTTTGAGACCTGGCGCGTGCGCGCGCACTCGGGCCACGCGCAGCTCGGGCCGGCCGTTCTTCTCGCCCGTCTTCGCGACGATCAGGAGCACGGTGGCCAGCGTGCCTCCGGAGACGAAGTGCTTGGTGCCGTTGAGCCGGTTGTTCTCGAGCGTGGTGAGGATCGCGCGCGGGTGGCCTCCGCCGGATTCGGTCGCGCAGAGCGCTCCGAGCTCGTCGGGGCTCAGCGTGGGATCGAGCGCGGTGATGGCTGAGGTGTAGCCGCCCAGGAAGGCGTGGCCCAGGCGATCGGCGGTGGAGCCCAGCGCGGCGGCTCGGTCGATCGAGCTCGGGAATTGGTGACGAGTGGCCTTGCTGGCGGCCCACCAATCCGAGACTTCGTGAGGGCGCTGCTTGAGGACGAAGTCGAGCGGCTTCGGCATTTCGGTAAGCCCTCTCCCCGACCCTCTCCCCCGCGGGGGAGAGGGAGGATCAGTCTTCTTCCGGCGGTGCTTCCATGTGCTCGGGCGCTTCGATGCCCAGAATGCCGAACGCGCTCGCCAGCGTGTGCTTGAGCGCCGCCACCATCGCCAACCGGCCCTGCGTCTTCTCCACGTCGGCGCTGACGATCGGGTCCGACTTGTACTTCGTGTAGTAGCTGTGGAAGTCGGCGATCAGCTCCTGGCAGTAATAGAGCACGTGGTGCGGCTCGAGCTTCTCGGCGGCGCCGGTCACCACGTCGCCCAGCAGGCTCATCTTCTTCAGCATCGCCTTCTCTTCCGGCAGCACCAGCTTGCCGAGCTGCGCTTCCGTCAGCGCCTCGGCGCCCACGAACGGCACCCCCTTCTCGATCGCCTTCTTCAGCACCGACGCGCAGCGGGCGTGTCCGTACTGGAAATAGAAGACCGGGTTCTCCTTCGACTGGGTCTTCACCGCGTCGAGATCGAAGTCGAACTGCGCGTTCGCCGTCTTCATCAGGAAGATGAACCGGCAGACGTCGGCGCCGGCTTCGTCGATGAGATCAGACAGCTCGAACAGCGTGCCCTTTCGCTTGCTGACCTTCACCTCTTCGGCACCGCGCACGATCCGCATCATCTGCACGAGCACGAACTGCAGCTTCTTCGGCTCGAACCCCAGCAACGTCATGCCCGATTGGATGCGGGGCACGTGGCCCGCGTGATCCGCGCCGAACACGTCGACCATCAGGTCGTAGCCGCGATCGAACTTCTCCTTGTGGTACGCGAGGTCGGCGGTCAGGTACACCGGCGTGCCGTCAGCGCGCAGGATGATCCGGTCCTCCTCGTCCTTGAGCACGTACTTCTCGTTCTCCTTGTACGTGGCGGTCATCAGGAAGGTGCCGCCGAGCTGCCGGTCGGCGAACTTCGCGGCGTTCGAGTCTTCAGAGCGGACCTTCTCGCCCTTCTCTCTGCGCTTGCCCTCGGTGGCCTCGTAGGTGACGCCGCGCGCCTTGTAGACGTCGACGATGCTCTTCACCTTGCCCGAGGCGTGCAGCGACGCCTCGCTGAAGAAGGTGTCGTGGCTGATGCCGGCCTTCGCCAGGGTGGCGCGGATCGCCTTCAGGTTCTCGCGAATGCCGACCGCGATCGCCGCGGGCAGCCACTCCGCCTGGGGCTTGGCGAGGAAGGCGTCACCGACCTCGGCCTTCCAGGTCTTCGCGATCTCGATCACGTACTCGGCCGGGTACTCGCCCTCGGCCAGCTCGACCGTCGCGCCGTACAACTGCTGGTAGCGCTTGTAGACGGTCTTCCCCAGCGTCTCGACCTGGTTGCCAGCGTCGTTGATGTAGAACTCGCGCGTGACGTCATGCCCTGCGGCGTCGAGCAGCCGCGAGATCGCGTCGCCCATGAACGCACCGCGCGCGTGACCGATGTGCACGGGGCCGGTGGGGTTGGCGGAGACGAACTCCACCAGCATCTTCTTGCCCGTGGACTTCGGCTGGCTGCGGCCGAACGTCTTGCCCGCCTTCAGCACCTCGCGCGCCACCGCCTGGAACACCGCGTCCTTGATGCGGAAGTTGAGGAACCCCGGTCCCGCCTTCTCCACCGAGACCACGATCGACTTGCGGTCGACCAGCCCCTTGATGATCGCGTCCGCGATGTCGCCGGGCTTCTTCCCCGCGGCCTTCGACATCACCATCGCGACGTTGCACGACCAGTCGCCGTGCTCGAGGTTCTTCGGCACCTCGATGTTGTACGAGGGCACCGCCTCGAAGCTCAAAGTGCCCGCGGCCTTCAAGGCGGCGAGCGTCTCGTCGATCACTTCCCGAACCAGCAGCTTCATCGTGGTGTTCCTTCAGCGCTCGAGCCGCGAGCCCAGCCAGGCCAGCGATCGCTCGAAGCGGTAGTTGACGCCCATGTGCCCGTCTTCGAACTCTTCGTGCACGTGCTCGACGTTGGCGGCCTTGAGCTCGTCGCTGATCAGCCGCGCGCCCCAGCGCAAGTTGAACTCGTCCCGCGTGCCGCAGTCGATGAAGAGGCTCTTGAGCTTGCGGTACACGTCAGCGTGCTTGGGCACGAAGCGGACGGGGTCGTGAACGAGCCATCTGTTCCACACGTCGATGCGCAGCCGGCCTGACGGCAGCTCTACCGGCAGCTCGCAGTTGAGCGGCTCCCCCTTCTTCGGGGAGTACGCCGAGCCCATGCAGATCATGTTGATGACCGCGTGATCGTCGCCGCGCATCTTGGTGGCCGCGGCGCGCGCGATGAAGTCCTGGTACCAGGCCTCGACCCCGCCGGCCTTGAGCAGCGCGCCCGCCGCTTGCGGCAGCTCGCTCATGTAGGCGTACTCGAAGCAGGCGTCGGCCGAGTGAATGCCCACGTGCCCGAAGGTCTCGGGGTGAAAGCGGGAGATGACGAGCGCGCCGTAGCCGCCGCTGCTCTTGCCCACCAGCGCGCGCGAGGCGCCCTTCGCCACCGTCTTGAAGGTGCGATCGACCCACTGCACCATGTCGCGCGCCACCACGTCGCGGTAGCGGCCGATGCCCTCGGAGTTGATCCACTGCGACCCGCCCAGCGACGACCAGCCGTCGATGAACACGCCCAGCATCGGGGGGATCTTTCCGTCGGCGATCAGCGCGTCGAGCCGCTCTGGCACGTTCTTGGTGAACGGGGAGACGTTGAGCCACTGCACGCCCGAGCCCGAGAAGCCGTGGAGGAAGTACACCACCGGGTAGCGCTGATCGCCCTCGGCGTAGCCGGGCGGCAGGTACACCGGCACCGCGCGCGTGGAAGGATCGTTGAGCGGGTTTCCCTCGAGCGATCCGCAGAACACCTGGTGGATCTGGATCGTGCCCTTCATGCGCTCTTCCCCAACCTCTTCATCACTTCCTGCAGGTCCATCCACGCCTTCTTCTTCTCGTCCGGCGAGCGCAGCAGGTACGCCGGGTGGAAGGTCGGCATCAGGTCGATGCCCTCGTACTGGCGCCACTGACCGCGCAGCCGAGTGATCGGCGTGTCTTCGCGCAACAGCGTCTGCGCGGCGAACTTGCCCAGCGCGACGATCACCTTCGGCTTGATCACCCTGAGCTGCGCGCGCAGGAACGGCTCGCACGCGCGGATCTCGTCGGGCTCGGGGTTGCGGTTGCCCGGCGGGCGGCACTTCACCACGTTGCAGATGTAGACGGTGTCGCGGCTGAACTTCATCGCCTCGATCATCTTCGTCAGCAGCTGGCCGGCGGCGCCCACGAAGGGAATGCCCTGCTTGTCTTCTTCTTCGCCCGGACCCTCACCGACGAAGACCAGCTCGGCGCGCGGGTTGCCGCTGCCGAACACGATCTGCTTGCGTCCCTCGCACAGCTTGCAGCGCTTGCAGTCGCCCAGCTCGCGGCGGACTTCGTCGAGCGTCTCCCCGGGGACGAGGACGGAGGGCGCTTCGACCTTCGTCCCACGACTCCGCCCCTCGGCTGCGCTCGGGACAGGCTCGGGATGAACGGGGGCGGGCTCCTTCTGCACCGCGGGCCCCTTCTGCGCCGCGGGCCCCTTCTGCGCCCCGGGCTCCTTCAACAGCACCCGCGTGCCGTCGGACTCCTGCCACGCGAGGTGCCGGCGCAGCTCGAGGGCGAGCTCAGTTCTTTCGTCGCTCACGAGGCCCCCAGCTTCTTCGCCACCAGATCCCACAGGCGCGCAGCCACCTCGCGCTTGGTGCCCTGCGCGGCGCTCGTGGTGCCGTGCGAGTCGATGATCGTGACCACGTTGGTGTCGCCGCCGAAGCCAGCGCCGGGAGCCGACACGTCGTTGGCGACGATCAAATCGAGCCCTTTGCGGGTGAGCTTGCCCTTCGCGTAGGTGATCACCTCGTGGGTCTCGGCGGCGAAGCCCACCAGCACGGGCCGCGTCGCGTTGGCCTGCACCTTCGCCGACGCGGTCATCAGCACGTCAGGCGTGCGCACCAGCGCCAGCGACTGCGGCGCGTCGGTCTTCTTGGTCTTCTTCGCCGACACCGCCTGCGGCTTCCAGTCGCTCACCGCGGCGGTCGCCACGAAGACGTCGGCCTGCTCCACCCGGTGCATCACCGCCTCGAGCATCTCCTCGGCGGTGGTGACCCGAATGATCTCGTAGGGCAGCGGGCTGAGCTCGCCCACCGGCCCCAGCACCACCGTCACCGCGGCGCCGCGCGCGTGCGCTTCGTCAGCGACCGCCAGCCCCATCTTCCCGGTCGAGGGGTTCGAGATGAAGCGCACCGGATCGATCGCCTCGCGGGTCGGCCCCGCGGTGATCAGCACCTTCTTGCCGTTGAGCTGCGCCCCGGCGAACAACCCCTTCACCGCCTGGATCAGATCGGGCAAGTCGGACAGCCGGCCCGGGCCGACGTCACCATCCGCGAGCGGCCCGGAAGCCGGACCCACGAAGTGCGTGCGCGGGGTGGCGCGCAGGGTCGCCAGGTTTCGCTGGGTGGCAGGGTGCTCCCACATCGCGGTGTTCATCGCCGGCGCGAGCAGCACCGGCCCGCGGAAGGCGAGCAGCGAGGTGGTGACCGCGTCGTTGGCCATGCCCGCGGCGATGCGCGCGAGCAGGTCGGCGGTCGCTGGCAGCACCACGTACGCGTCCGCCCAGCGGCCGAGGTGCAGGTGGCCGAACTTCTCCTCCTGCGAGGTGTCGAAGTAGTCGGTCAACACGGCCTCGCCCGACAGGCTCTGCAGGGTGAGGGGCGTGATGAACTCCTGCGCCGCCTTGGTCATGGAGACCTTCACCGTGGCGCCCTGCCGGCGAAGCTCGCGCACGAAGTCACCCGCCTTGTAGGCAGCGATGCCGCCGCCGACGCCGACCGCGATTCGCTTTCCCTGGAGCACGTTGGAGCTCACGAGGCCCGCAGTAGCACGAGGCTCGGGCGTGGTCTGCTCTCCCCTCACGGCTCTGCGCGGATCTCCGACTCGGGGTCCGGGGCCGGCGGCGGCTCGACCAAGACCCGCTGCGCGGCCTGGCTGAGCTGAAGGGGAACCGCAGTGACGACGTTCTCGATCGACGCCGCCAGGGTGTAGCTGCCGCAGGGCAGGCCCCGAGCGCTGACTTCCAGCGAGGGCACCTGCACCGGCACCTCGACCGAGCCCGGAGACTTCCCCACCAGGTCCCACGGCCCGTCGTCGGGCGACATCGGCGAGGTCAGCAGCCACACCGCGTCGATCGGCCGGCTCGAGCGCAGCGACAGGCCGCAGGCGCCCGCCTCTTCGCCCAGCGTCACCTCCATGCGCTCCCCGCGCACCTCGACGGCCCTCATCACCCGGTTGGATCGCGTGGAGAAGATCCACACCCCCTGGGGCAGGTCGAGCTGGAAGCGCCCGTTCTCATCGGTGTCGAGCTCGATCGGCCTTTGCGTCATCCGGCTGGACGCGCTCACCTGGGTGGGCACGGCCTTCCCGGAGGGATCGACGACCTTGCCGGTGAGCGCGGTCCCCCGCTGCATCACGATGTGAGCGAACGAGCCCACCTTCGCCGTGGTGGCCCCGGACATCGCGCCGCGGGTGGCGATCAACTCCTGCGGCTCTTCCGCGGTGAGCGTGAGCTTGAAGCGCCCCAAGGCGTCGGTGGTGGAGGGCGCGAGATCGACCGAGCCCAACACCGTCGCCCCGCTCACCGGCTTGCCTTCCCGGTCGAGCACGTCGCCTTCGATGACCGGATCCTTCTTCATCACCACGTCGCCCACGTCGCCTTCCGCGGTGGTGAGGAACATCGCGGTGAAGCCTTCCACCCAGACGTCGAGGGTGTGGTGGGGCGCAGGCACCTCGAAGCGGCCGTCCGCGGCCTTCACCTGTTCGCCGTTCGCCTCGAAGCTTCCGATCGGCGCGCCGCGCTCGTCCACCACCCGGCCAGTCACCCGGGCCACCTCGGCGATGGTGAGCACCACGTCGCTCGAGGGCGCGGTGGTGGTGACGTGCTTCGACTCCGCGCCGTTGGGGTGAAGGGCCCAGAGCTCGGTGACGCCGGGGGTCAGGCCCTTCCACTCGAAGCGCCCGTCGGCGGCGGTGACCGCGGTCTGGGCCCGGCCGTTGACGGTGACGATCGCCTGCTCCACCGGCTTACCCTGGTGATCGACGACGCGGCCGGTGACCGTCGCCCCCAGCTCGGCCCTGAGCACCAGCCGGGTCACCCGTCCCTCCAGCACCTCGACCTTCTGCGAGATCGGCAGCCGATCGATGATGACCTTGTCCACCGTGTAGGCGCCCGGGGGGAGCCCGGCGAGGCGGGCGGGCCTGCCCTCGTCGTCGTCCTCCACCCACTTCACCGTTTGATCGCTCTCCGAACGAACCATCACGTCGGCGGGCAGGCGCTGGCCGTCGGCGTCGAACACCTCGACCTCGAGCACGCCCCGGGCGTTGAGCCGCAGCGTCACCGGGGGCCCGGGCACTTGCGCGGTGGCGTCGGCGAGGCCCAGGCGTTGCTCCTCTGCGCGCACCCTGAACGAGCCCGGGTAGCGCAGCTCGATCTCGAAGTGGCCGTCGTCGTCGGTGAGCGCGACCGCCAGCTCCTGCTCGTTCTCCAGCGCCTCGACCCGCGCCCGGGCGACCGGCTTTCCTTCGGGGTCGAGCACCAGGCCCGTGAGCCTGGGCGCCGGCCGCAGGGTGAGCTCGAGGCTGGTCTCGCCGGGCTTGAGATCGATGGGGCGATCGATCGCCACCATGCCCTCGGAGGTCACGCTGAGCTGGTACTCGCCTTCCGGCACCGGCCCCAGCACGAGCAGCGCGCCCTGCTCGGCGTCTGCGTTGGCGTTGCCGTCGTTGCTGGAGACCGAGGCCGACACCTGCTCCAGGGGCTCTCCCGCCGCGTTCACCACCGTGAGCATCAGCCTCGCCCCGCGCCGCAGCTCGAACTCCAGCTCGGTGACGAGCTCCACCAGCTCGGCGCTCTGCTCGGCGGCCGCGAGGGCCTCTGAGCTGACCGCCACCAAGTAGTACCCCATCGGCAGCTGCTCGAGCTTCAACACCCCCTCACGCGTGCGCAGCTTGCGCGGCTCGCCGTGCATGAAGATCTCCACGTCGGCGTCGACGTTCTGGCCACCCATGCGCGTGTGGATGATCAGCGTGCGCGGCGCCGCCAGGGTCACCTCGCCGCCGAGCTCCAGCCGGTGCCCCGCCGGGAGCGTGCCGTCGGCCTCCGCGAAGTACCACGCGCGGTGATCGAGGCTCTCCAGGCTCACGCGCCCCTCGCCGTCGACGCGGCGCTCTTCCAGCGTGCCCTCGAGCGGCGAGTAGAGGGTCACCCGCGCGCTGGGCAGCGGCTTGCCCTCGAAGTCGAGCACCTGAATCTCCTGGACGAGGGGCGGCTCGAGCACCAGCTCCATCGGCTCGGAATCGAAGGCCGCCATCACCGCCGAGCGCTTCCCCGCGACGGCGGCCACCTCTCCCCCGAGCGGGGCGGCTTCGAACACGAAGATGCCGTCGGCGCCGGTGACGAGCTCGGCGATCGCCACCGGCGGGCGGAGCGAGCCATCCCGCAAG
>VFKJ01000386.1 GCA_009885595.1 Myxococcales bacterium
ATCGCGCTGCCCAGGAAGCTCACCGCGCAGCCCAGCTCCACCAGCGAGGAGGCGCTCCAGCAGCTGGGCGCCTGTTACCCGGTGGTGATGCGCCAGCCGCTGAGCGTCGACACCCCCTCGCTCCTCGACCTCGCCGAACTCGAGCGCGCGTCGGCCGCCTGTCAGAAGGCCGTCGAGCTCGATCCGACGCTTCGCTTTGCCCGGGCCACGGGCGCCCTCGCGCAGGCCATCATCGGCAGCGACACCGCTGCCACCCAGTCGCTGGCCTCGCTGGGTGACGCGGAAGACAACCTCGAGATCTACACCCTCGCCCGCTTCTGGATGCTGACCCGCTTTCAGTCCAATGAGGCCGGGGTGGCCTTCCTCTCCGACGTGGCGAAGAAGCACCCCGGCGAGCTGATCGCGCGCAGCTACCTGGGCGAGACCCAGTTCGCGATCGGCGCATGGGCCGACGCCGAGAAGACGTTCAATGACTACGTCACCCTGGTGCCCGCCTCTGCGTGGGCGTGGGGCCGCCTGAGCAAGGCGCTCGCGCGGCGAGCGCGGCATGACGAGGCGGTGCTGGCGGCGAAGAAGGGCTTCGTGCTCTCGCCCACCAGCCCCGAGGCGCGGCTCGAGCTGGGCAGCCGGCTCATCGACGCGGGCAAGCCGGCCGAGGCGATCGAGATCCTCGAGCCGCTCTCCCGCGGCATCCCCGCCCGCGGAGAGCACCTGCTGCGGCTGGGCTGGGCGCACTGGCTCAACGCTGCGCCCGAGGCGGCGCAGGCGTATTTCCAGCGCGCGCTCGACGTGGCCACCTCGCCCGGCGAGTGGCGCACCCGCGGCCGCGCTTCGTACGATCTCGCGCTGGTCGAAGCGAAGAAGGGCCGCAAGGACGCCGCCAAGGCCGCGCTCAAGGCCTCGCTCGCCACCGGGTACAAGCTGCGCGAGGTCGACCCGTCCCTGGTGGCGCTGGTGCGCGAGCTGGAGCGCGGCGACCTGGGGGTGAAGGACGCCGGGGTCGCCCCGCGGCCCGCCTTCCTGCCCCGCGAGGCGAGCCTCTTCCCCGTGGACAAGTTCGGCGATCCGGATCCCACGGCCGCCAAGCCGCCCCCGCCACAGGGCCTGGTGCTCTACCGCTTCTAAAGACCCCGTGGAGCAGCTGCGCCAGCCGGGGGACCTCGGTCCCCGGTGAACCTGAGCCGCCCCTTCCCCACGGATTCGTCCAGGAGCGCGGCGTTCAGCTGGCCCTGCCCAGGCGGATCAAGCCGCGAATGAGCCGCCCCACGCCCACGCCGATGGCCCCGGTGGCCACCACGTAGCGGCCCCCGTTGGAGGCGGCCTCCATCGAGACCACCGTCACCCCCAGCCCCACCGCCAACAAGAGGCCCCCCACCAGGAAGTCCGCCAGGGGTGAGACCGGCACCTCGGTCGCCGGCCTGAGCCCGGCCTGCGCCACCAGCGCCGGGGTGTTCGGTGCGCCAGTCGGTCACGTTCATGCCTTTGAGGACACCACGACCCGGCGCCGACGTGCAGCACTTTGGCGGCGCCGGTGTACAAGGTGGTCATGAAGGCCTTCCTCGACGCCCTCGCTCGCGATTTCCCGGCAGACTTCTCCTCGAACGATCCGGCGGAGCTGGCCACCTACGGCAAGGACTGGACGAAGGTCTTCTCGCCTTCACCCTCGCTGCTGGTGCGGCCGCGCAGCACCGCCGAGGTCTCGAGGTTCCTCGCGCTCGCCTCTGCGCACGGGCTGCCGGTGGTGCCTTCGGGCGGGCGCACCGGGCTCGCGGGCGGCGCGGTCGCCTGCAAGGGAGAGATCGTCCTCTCGCTCGAGCGCATGCGCACCATCCACCCCGTCGATTCGCTCGCCCTCACGGTGCGCGTGGAGGCCGGGGTGATCACCGAGGCGGTGCACGTGGCCTGCGCCGAGCACGGCCTCTTCTGGCCGGTAGACTTCGCCAGCAAGGGCTCGAGCCACGTGGGCGGCAACATCGCCACCAACGCGGGCGGCGTGCGCGTCATCCGCTACGGCCTCACCCGCCAGTGGGTGCTGGGGCTCACCGTGGTCACCATGTCGGGCGAGGTGATGGAGCTCAACGGCGCGCTGGAGAAGAACAACACCGGCATCGACCTGCGCCAGCTCTTCATCGGCAGCGAAGGCATCTTGGGGATCATCACCGAGGCCACCCTCAAGCTCACCCGGCTGCCGGGCAAGGTCGACGTCTTCCTCTTCGCGCTCGACTCGCTCCAGGGCGTGCTCAAGCTCTTCGAAGAAGCGCGCAAGGGCCCCTTCACCGTGATGGCCTACGAGTTCTTCACCGACGCCTGCAGCAAGCGCCTGGAGAAGCACCGCGGCCTGCGCCCCCCGTTCGAGAAGTCAGCGTCGCACTCGGTGCTGCTCGAGGTCGAAGACGCGAAGGAAGGCGCGCTCGACGCCTGGCTGGCGTCGCTGTTCGAGCGCGGGCTGGTGGTCGACGGCACCCTGGCCGCCGACCTCGCCCAGCAGCGCGCGCTGTGGACGTTGCGCGAGGGCATCAGCGAGTCGCTGTCAGCCACCGGGATGCCGCACAAGAACGACATCGCGCTCCCGGTGGCCAGCCTGTCGGTCTTCTGCACCGAGCTGGAAGCGCTGCTCGAAAGGCGCTACCCCGACTGGGAGCTGTGCCTGTTCGGCCACATCGGCGACGGCAACCTGCACGTGAACATCATGAAGCCCGACGCCCTGGGCAAAGACGAGTTCCTCGCGAAGGTGCACGACGTCGATCGCGACATGTTCGAGCTGGTGCGCGCCCACAAGGGCAGCGTCAGCGCCGAGCACGGCGTGGGGCTGCTGAAGAAGGAGTGGCTCGAGTACACCCGCAGCCCCATCGAGATCGACCTGATGCGCCACTTGAAGGCCACGCTCGATCCGAAGGGGCTGCTCAACCCCGGCAAGGTGCTCTAGCCCATCGAGATGCGGTCCTTCTTCTTCTTCGGCGGCGCCGGCAGCTCGGGGGCGGAGAAGCGGTTTCCCCCCGCGGCCTGCGCCTTCTTGAGCGCCTCGGTGGCCTCGCGCACCAGCCCGCCGAAGCTGACCTGCTCCTTGGGGTTGGCCGCGGGATCGAAGCTCGCCACCCCGACCGACACCGTGCCGCCATGGAACGAGTCGAGCTTCGACAGCCGCTCCACCACGCGCCCCGCCACCACCGTGCAGCCGATCAGCGGCGTGTGCGGCAGGAACAGCAGGTACTTGTCCTCGGCAAACGGCATCGCCACGTCGATGTCGCGCAGCAGCACCGAGAGCCCCTCGAGCGCCTCGGAGCGGATGGCGGCGCGCTGGAACTCGGGCGCGCTCTCCCCCAGCGACTCGTGCAGCTTGTCGAGCGAGACCAGCAACAGCGCCACCGGGTACTGGTAGCGCTTGCTGCGTTTGACCTCGAGCAGCATGTACTTCTTGAAGAAGGTCTCGTCGGGCGCGTTCACGCCGACCAGCGAGCTGCGCGCGCGCACGGCGGGCTTGGGCGCCGCCGACTTGAGCTGGGCGAAGCGCGCCTGCAGCTCGCGCACCTGCGCCGCCAGCCCGTTGAGCCGCGTCACCGCCTGCACCATCGCCAGCACGTGGTGCTGCTTGAGCGGGCCCACCATGAAGCCTTCCACGCCCACCGCGCGCGCCCGCTCGGGCGCCGTCTCCACCTCGGAAGGCGGGTAGCTGAGGATGATCGCCGTCTCCGGCGCCTGCTTGCGCACCTGGGGCGCGAGCAGCTCGCCGTCGAAGGTGTGAGAGACCGCGGCGATCAACACCTCGGGGGGCCGCAGCCGCACCGCCTGCACCGCCTCGTCGACGAAGGACACCACCTGCACCTCCGCCCAGCCGTCGAGGAACTTCCTCAGGGCATTGGCGATCGGTGCAGAGGGCTCGGCGACGAGAATGCGGGGGAGCGTCAACTCATACCTCGAGGACTTCCTTCTCCTTCTTCGCCACCACGTCGTCGACCTGGGCGATGCCGGCGTCGGTCTCTTTCTGCACCTTCTCGCCCGCGCGCTTGTTGTCGTCCTCGGTGATCACCTTGTCCTTGAGCAGCACCTTGAGCTTCTCGTTGGCGTCGCGGCGATCGTTGCGAATGGCGACCTTGTGCTCTTCGCCGGTCGCCTTCACCTGCTTGGCGATCTCCTTGCGGCGCTGCTCGGTCAGCGGCGGAATCGGCAGGCGAATGATCTCGCCGTCGTTCTGCGGGGTCAGCCCTAAGTTGGCCTCGAGCAGGGCCTTCTCGATGTCCTTCAAGATGCCCTTGTCCCAGGGCTTCACGGTGATCAGGCGCGGCTCGGGCACCGCCACCGCGGCGCACTGGGCCAGCGGGGTGGGCGTGCCGTAGTAGCTGACGCGCACGCCATCGAGCATCGCGGCGTTCGCGCGCCCGGTGCGGATCTTCGTCATCGACTGCTTGAGCGCCTCGATCGACTTCTTGATCTGCTCGCTGAGCGTCTTCACCGCATCATCATGGGCCGCCATGTCAGGACTCCTGTCTTTCGGGTGTTCAAAGCGTGCTGCTTCAGGCCATCACCGTCTCGTCCGCGCCCACCACCGTGCCGATGTCGCCAGGCGAGAGCACCGCGCGCCCGATGTTGCCAGACGTCGTCATGTCGAACACCACGATGGGCAGCTTGTTGTCCATGCACAGCGAGATGGCGGTGCTGTCCATCACGTTGAGCTGCTTCTTGAGCACGTCCATGTACGTGACCGTGCGGTAGCGGCGCGCGTCCTTGTTCTTGCGCGGATCCGAGTCGTAGACGCCATCGACCTTGGTCGCCTTCAAGATGACCTCGGCGTTGATCTCCATCGCGCGCAGCGACGCCGCGGTGTCGGTCGTGAAGTACGGATTGCCGGTGCCCGCCGCGAAGATGACGATGCGGCCCTTCTCGAGGTGCCGCACGGCGCGCCTTCGAATGTAGGGCTCGGCGATCTGCTCCATCTTGATGGCCGAGAGCACCCGGGTGCTGCCGTTGAGCTTCTCGAGCGCGTCCTGCAACGCGAGGCAGTTGATGCA
>VFKJ01000278.1 GCA_009885595.1 Myxococcales bacterium
ATCGGGGTGGGGCTCGACACCGACGGAAACCCGTGGGTGAACAACGCCTCGGGCAACGCGAGCAGGGTCGACAACGCCACCGGCGCCGTCACCCGCACCGCCCAGCAGCCGGCGGGGCTCTACACGTACTCGGACTTCACCGGCTACCAGCTGCGCAACTTCACCGCCCCGCGCGGCACCTACCGGAAGGACTTCGAGGCCTGCGCCTCGGACAACGAGTGGCGGCTGCTCACCTGGGACGCGCTGACCCCACCGAACACCTCGCTGCAGGTCTTCGTGAAGGCGGCGGACACCGTGGCTGACCTCAACTCGACCTCGCTGGTGCGCTACGGCCCCTTCACCACCCAGCCGGTCGACCTGGTGTCGGCGGGGGTGCCGCACTCGCGCTTCCTGCGGGTGGAATTCACCCTGCGCTCGGTCGATGGGCAGAGCACCCCGGTGCTGCGCGGCTTCAACGTGAAGTGGGCCTGCGGGGGCATCAACTAGAGCGCCGATCAGGTTGGCGGACCGAGTGACGTCGGGGAGTTGCGAGCAGACCGAGGCGCGACGAGCGAGGCTACTTTGCGGTAACTGAGCGAGGAGCAACGATGGGATGCGACGCAAATCCGCGACGTCACGACGGGAGCTAACCTGTTCGGCGCTCTGGCAACGTAGGTTTTGATTCGCTTCCTCGAACGGAATAGGGGCAGCGGGTGACCTCGAGCCAGGAAAAACGAATGTTGCGCAGGGCCGAGCTCGTGCGCCGGCTCACCGATCTGGCGCCGCGGCACCGCCTCGACGCGATGATGGAAGAGGTCGACGGGAAGGCGCTGGTGCGCGCGCTCCCCGCGGAGGACGTCTACTCGACCATCATCGACGTCGGGCTGCCCGACTCGACGGAGATCGTGCAGCTGGCGACGCCCGAGCAGTTCCGCACCTTCGTCGATCTGGCGGCCTGGCAGCGCGATCGCATGGATCCGCTCGAGGTGCTGCACTGGCTGCGCGCGGCGCGCGGCGACGACGACGAAGACTTCTTGAAGAAGCTCGGCTCGCTCGACATGGAAGTGCTCGAGCTCGTCTACAAGCGGCTCGTCACCATTCACGACCTCGAGGAGAACCCCGACGTGAACACCGAGGGGCCCACCATGGAGATGCCGGAGGGCAAGTACCTGCTCGAGTTCCGCATCGACGGGGTGGACGAGGCGGCGCTGCGCCGGCTCACCTACGATCTGGTCACCCAGAATCCCTTCGAGCTGGGCCGCTTCCTCGAGGCCGTGCGCTGGGAAGCGGTGACCGAGCTGGAAGAGGCGGCGTACCAGTTTCGTCGCGCCCGCCTCGAAGACCTCGGGTTCCCCCCGCTGGAGGAGTCGATCAAGGTGTTCGCCTGGGTCGATCCGGAGAAGGTGGGCGTGAAGTCCACGCCCAGGTCGGGGCTGGCGCCGGTGCAGGGCAGGGTGGACTACGTGGCCGCGGCCTTCCAGGGGCTCGACTCGGTCGAGCGGCAGAACCTCGAGGGCGAGGTGCGCTACCTGGTCAACTGCGTGTTGGTGGCCGACGGCGCGGAGCCGGGCGATCCGCTGGCGATCAAGCGGCTCTCAGAGCACGCGCGCGACTATCTGGACCTGGGGCTCGAGCACTACACCGCGGGCGACCCCACGCTGGCGACCGACGTGGTGCGGGAGACGACGCTGCGCGCGCTGTTCCAGTGCGGGTTCTCCTTGACGCTGCGGCTCAAGCGGCAGGCCGAGAAGCTGGCGCACGAAGAGGGCTCGCGCTTCGGAGAGACCTGGCTGGCGCTGGAAGAAGAGACGGCCAGCGTGTCGGCGCTGATGCGTCGCCGTCCGCTGAAGGCGCTCAAGGTTCCCGGCGCCGAGCCGGTGCCGTTCCGTTCGCGGCGCGAGGTGACCGAGGCCGAAGCGAGCCTGCATCGGGTGCGGGCGCAGCGGGCGGTGTTCCAGTCGCTGCTCTCTCCGTCACCCGCCAAGATCATCGCGCGCTTCGGTTCCACCCTGGCCGAGCTGACCCCGCAGCGCCTGTTTGCGGCCGCGGTGGCGCGGGCTGAGGTCGACGAGGTGGTCGACGTCGCCCCCTTCCCCGAGCTGAGGCTGACTGAGCTGTGCTCGCGGATCTTCGACGAAGGTCCGGTGGCCAGGCTGCGCCCCTCGGCGGGCAAACGCGCGCTGGCGACGCTGCAGTCGAAGCTCGCGCTCGAGGGCCCAGAGCTGGAGACGATGATCGTGCGCGTGCTGTCGACCCTGGTGGACGACTTCGGCGCGGCGTGGGTGAAGGACGGCCGGGTGGCGCGAGAGAAGATCGTCGCGTTGCCGATCACCGGTCAGTTGGTGACCTGACAGGCCTCAAGGACCCGTTGAGACACGGGTTCACTTCGCTGCTCGACCCCTTCAGGCCCCTCGACCGCGTGGCGAGGCTGCTCACGTCACGAAGTGGGACGCTTTGCGCGGTGTTTCTCCCGAAACCGGAACCGGCTCAGGTTTGGAGAAAGGGCTGACTCGGCGCGCTGCTCAACTCGTCAAGAAATGCCCGGGGCAGGGAGGCAAGCGTGCGGCGAGCGAGCCGTAGGTCCCCTGACCGCCCACCACCGTCGAGGCTAACTTGCGTCTCGACCGACGACCTTCGAGATCGAATCGATGCCGAGCCCGCTCAGCTTCTCCTCGAGGGTCTCCAGGATCTCGCGGACCAGCACCGGCCCCCGGTAGATGAACCCCGAATACACCTGCACCAGCGACGCCCCCGCGCAGATCTTCTGCCACGCGTCTTCCCCACTGAAGATCCCACCGACCCCGATGATGGGCAGCTTGCCCCCGCTGCGCCTGAAGGCGCGCCGCACCACCTCGGTGCTGCGCGCGAACAAGGGCCGCCCCGAGAATCCACCTGCCTCCGCCGCGAGCGGGTGTTCCACCGGCCGCGTGAGGGTGGTGTTGGTGCAGATGATGCCATCGGTGCCGCAGGCCATCGCCACGTCGACCACCGCGTCGATCGCCTCGTCCCCGAGATCCGGCGCTATCTTCAAGAACAGCGGCCGCCCGGTGACCTTCACCCGCACCGCGCGCAGCAGCTTCGAGAGCGCCTCCGGCTCCTGCAGCTGCCTCAAGCCGGGCGTGTTGGGCGAGCTCAGGTTCACCGCCACGTAGTCCGACAGCGGCCCGAGCTTCTCCGCGCAGGCCACGTAGTCGTCGACCGCGGACTCCAGCGGGGTGTCCTTGTTCTTGCCGATGTTCACGCCGAGGGGCGCGGGCCTCCACTCGAGCTCCCGCAGGCGGCCTTCCATCGCGGCCATGCCCTCGTTGTTGAAGCCCATGCGGTTGATGAGGGCCTC
>VFKJ01000245.1 GCA_009885595.1 Myxococcales bacterium
CCCGAAGAGATCGCCGCGCTCGCCACGCAGCGTGACGCGGTCGGCTCGACGCTCACGCGCTTCGCCCAGGGCCGGCGCTTCCTGGTGAAGACCGACGCGACCGAGCCGCAGTGGCTCGCTCGCGGCTTCTCCATCGGTCCCCACGACTGAGGAGCAGGCAGGTCATGCACAACCCGCCGCGCGCAAGGAGGGGGGCGCCGCAGGGCCATCGCGATCCTGGCGAGCACCACCCCCCACGTCAGCAGAGGTGAGCGTCGCAGGTGACGTGGCCGCAGCTCAGCTGGAGTAGCTTCGAAGTCGATGCTGCCTCCGACCACAGAGGAGCTCCGCAAGCCGGAGCACCGGCCCTACTTTCTGTGGTGGCTCGACGCGACCGTGGCGGATCTCCGGCGCGAGCTGGCTTCACCCGACCTCGACACGCGCGCCTACTGGATGGGCGCGCTGCTGCGCGAAGCGAACACCCGGGACGTCTGGCTGTTCGTCAGCGAGCAGGAGATCGTCGCCATGTGGCCGCACCTCACGCGCTACCTGGGCAAGGCGCGGGAGCGGTGGGCCTGGCTGCTCGAGCTCCCCTTGCTCCCCTGGCCGCCACCGGAGGCTCATGCGCGCAGCTTTTGATGCCCGCATCGCCTCGCCAGAGGTGGTGCGCTTCATTCGCGAGTGTCAGGCGCGGGTGCGCTGCTCCCTGGCCGGAGGGGTGGCGCTCAGCGGCGCGTACCTGGGACACCGACTCTCCCCTTGAGAAGCGCATCCGATTGCCCCGCGTTGGGTCCGCGAGCCGGGGTGAACTCTCGATTGATCACCTCTCTCACAGACAAGGCCGCCTCTTGATGAATCGACCCCCGTGGCGCTGAGCTCGCTCGACCCACCCGAGGCAGCCCGGGATCTGCTCGACTTCGACGACCTCACCGCGGTCGAGCGCTGGCAGATTCAGTTCGTGCGCCGGACCTTCGCGTCGGCGCCCATCGACCGGATCATCCGCATCCTGCAGCGGCGGATCTCTGCCAACTGGATCGACCTCTCGACGCGGAACCTGCTCAGCGTCCACGGCGTTGACCGGCTGCCCGCGTTCGGTCGCGACACCAGCACGATCCTCGTCTCGAACCACCGCAGCTTCTTCGATCTCTTCGTCGTCTCGTCCGTGATCGTGAAGCGGGGCCTCGAGCAGCGCCTGATGTTCCCGGTGCGCTCGCAGTTCTTCTACGACTCACCGCTGGGCCTGGCGGTGAATGGGGTGATGAGCTTCTTCGCGATGTACCCGCCGCTCTTTCGTGATCGCGACAAGACGGCCCTGAACCGCGCGAGCGTCGATGAACTGGTGAGACTGCTGCGCGCCGGCGGCGCCCTGGTCGGGCTCCACCCCGAGGGCACGCGGAACAAATCGAACGATCCGTACACCCTCCTCCCCGCCCGCCCCGGCGTGGGCCGCATCATCCGGGCGACCCGCGACCGCGCGGTCGTCATTCCCGTCTTCATCAACGGCCTGGGCAACGGTCTCGTTCGCCAGGTCGCGGGCAACTACCTGAAGACGGGCGGCGCGGTCACGGTCGTGTTCGGCAATCCGATCGACTTTGACGGCGTGCTCGACGGCCCCGAAGCCGACCAGCGGATCTCCGATCGCGCGCTCGACGCGGTGCGCGCCCTGGGCGAGGAAGAGCGAATCATTCGCGCGGAGCTGCCGTAGCGCTCGTCAAAGCCTGTCTTCACGGCCCGACCGCTGGGCGGACAAAAAAGCAGCCTGGCCCCTTTTCCTTTTCCTCTAAGCTCCGCTCCCGGATGGTCACGTACACGCTCGTCAGCTGTCCGCAGTGCAACGCGCCGCTGCCGTCGCTGGCCCCCACGGGCGTGATGCACTGCGACTACTGCGGCGTCGCGCTGGTGCCCTCAGCGGGTGGCGTGCGGCTGATGCAACCGCC
>VFKJ01000777.1 GCA_009885595.1 Myxococcales bacterium
AAGATCTCTTTGGCTCGCCCTGCTCACTCAACTTCGGGGTGGTCGCTGTCTCACCCTCATGGGCAGAGAGGGCGATTCCGAGAGAAGCCCATGGCCTACGTCGGCTCGCGATACAGGCTTCAGGCTTCGAGACCAGCGCGCCCCGAGCGTCCAGCGCAGCGCGCCTTTGGCGACCGGGACGGCTCTCGTCCGCTCCGGGGGGCTGAAAGAGGCCGTTCAAGGCCCTCGAAGGGGCGGAAACGGCCGTCCCGGGGCATTCGGAGGTGTCGAACGGACAGCAAGGGCCGTCACGGTCCCATTCGGAGGCTTCGAACGGCTCCGGTCACGCCCCTGGAAAGCGTCACGCCCCGGCCCGTTCGGCATGGATGTCGTAAGGTGGCGCCATGCAGCACGTTCACGTCGAGTCCGAGCTGACGCCCATTCGGTTGCCGCGGGAGCAGTTGCTCTTTCCGTTGGCCTTGCGACAGCCGCGAGGGTTCAAGCCCGATCGGCCGAAGACCTGGCCTCACCTCGAGGGTCGCCTCGAATTCGTAGCGGGGGAACTCCTCTTCATGCCGCCTTGCGCTGATTTTCAGCAGGACGTCTCAGCCGAGACCGTGAGGCTGCTGGGTAACTGGTCTGTCATCCATCCCGAGTACGTCGTCGCCGGTAACGAGGCCGGCATGTTGCTCGGCGGCGAAGTGCGTGGCGCCGACGTCGCGGTCTGGAAGCGAAGCCGCCTCGGCGCATACAAGGGCACGTTCCGAAGGGTTCCTCCTGTCCTGGCCGTAGAGATCGCGGGCGAGGACGAGGAAGAGCAGGCGCTGCGCGAGAAGGCGCGCTGGTATCTCAAGAACGGGGTGGAGCTGATCTGGCTCGTCTTCCCACGGACTCGGGTCGTGCTGTCGATCACGAGCTCGAGCGCCCGTCGCATCGTGGGGCCCAGGTTGCTGCCGGCGGCTTCGCTCCCAGGGCTCAAGCTGAGCGCGCGGGAGTTGTTCCGTCAGCTCGTCCCATGAGGAGCAGCTACCGGACGATCGGCCTCTCAGGTCGTGCTGATCTTGGTCTTCCTCGCGCTCTACGACATGTTCAGGGTTGGCGGAAATAGGGAACCCGGGGCCCCCCCAGGAGCGCGTGGAGCCCGCTCGGGATGAACGGGGGCTCATTTCGATCAACCCGCTCGGGATGACCGGGGAGGCATCGGGCCGGCCTCATCAGAGGTCGCGGTCAGTCCGCGGCCGCGACTTCGCGGGAATGCCCACCGCCACCGAGTCGGGCGGGACGTCGTTGACCACCACCGCGTTGGCGCCGATGCGCGAGCGGGCCCCCACCCGCACCGGCCCCAGAATGCGCGCGCCCGCGCCGATCCACACGTCGTCTTCGATCACCGGGTAGCCGTTGTCGCTGGCGGTGCCGATGGTGTTGCTGCCGTAGAAGCGCACCCGGTCGCCGATGCGCGCGTCGCCGCCGATCACCACCCCCACCGGGTGCACGAAGTACACCCCTTCGCCCAGCGACACTTCCTTGCCGATCTCGATGCCGGCCATCGCCTGCTGCGCCGAGCGGAGCAGCGCGTTGACGCCCGGCACGTGGAAGCGCCTGGCCTCTTCGCGCAGCCGGTTCATCACCAGAATGCGATAGCCATCGGTGGTGAGCACCGTCTTGAGCAGCCCGCGCGTGTCGTCGCTGAACTTCGCGGCCCGCCGCAGCTCGAGCGCATCTTTCATCAGCTTCTTCCACATGAGCGCCGCGAGAGTTACCACAGCTCCCGAAGCCCACCCTTCACCGCTTTTGAGGACTGACTTTCATGAGGCTCGGTCGTAACACCAGCGTGCTCATGCGAATCGCGACCTTCCTCGCCGTGGGCGTCACGCTCTTCGGTTGCCAGACCCGCGCGGCCTCGCCCAGGCCCGCCACCTTCGTGCCCGGCACCCGCACCACCCCCACGCCCGAGATCACCGGCTGGATCTTCAAGGGCGATCTGAAGAACGGCTGGCAGGACCACGGCTGGAGCAAGCGGCTCCCGCGCAATCCCGGCGATCCCGAGCGGCACCAGATGGGCAGCTACGGCGGGTGGATCCTGGTGAACTCCCGCTTTGCCGGCAGCCACGGTGGGCTCGCCTTCCGTCTCAAGGGCACCCCGGCGGTCTCCGACTTCCTCGAGGTGCGAATCGACAGCGAGCAGGCCGACGTCTTCCCGCGCGTGAAGGTGACGCCCGCGCACCGCACCGACTTCCCTGACGGCTGGAGCGAGATCTTCATCTCGATGGCCGAGCTCAACCCCTTGCTGCGCCCGTTCGATCACGTGGTGCTGCGCGCGTACCGGCCCCTGCCCGAGCCCGGCCTGGTCGAGTTCGACAAGGTGGGCCTCACCGTGGCCGACCTCTCCCTGGTGCGGCAAGCCGACGCCGCGCTCAGCCAGCCGGGGCTGCCGGCGGCGTTCTCGGTGGACTGCGCAGCCAAAGGGCTCGCCATCAGCCCCCTCATCTACGGCATCGCGCTCAACGCCCGCCTCGACGCCAGCGACAAGCACCAGTGGAAGCTCAACGCCACCTCGCGCCGGTGGGGCGGCAACCCCATGAGCCGCTACAACTGGGAGCTGGGCAACGCGTGGAACACCGCGACGGACTACTTCTTCTACAACGTCGATTACACCGGCACGCCCGGCTACAGCTGGAAGAACTTCCTCGAGGTGAACCGCGATCACCGCGTCGGCTCGGCGATCACCTTGCCGACCATCGGCTGGGTGGCGAAGGACACGCGGTCGGCCTCGTTTCCGAAGTCCGAGTTCCCCGCGCAGCAAGCGTTCGACCCCGACGGACGCGGCGCCGGAAACGGCCTCGGCAAGGACGGCAAGCCGCTCGAGAGCCACCCCGCGCGGACCAGCATCGCCGCGCCCCCCGACT
>VFKJ01000989.1 GCA_009885595.1 Myxococcales bacterium
GAACACGTCGGCCTTCACCGTGAACACCAGGTCACCGAACTGCTCGGAGAAGTCGTCGACCGAGATCCACTCTTCCTGCAGCCCCTTCGAGGTGCGCGTCACCTTGCGGTACTGCTCCTTGATCCCCGCCTTCCGCTTGCCGGTGCGGAAGAGCATGTAGCCGCCCACGTGCAGCGCCTTGGGGTCGAACCCGTCGAGGTCCTGCTTGAGCACGATCTTCTGCAGCGCCTCGTGATCCGCGCCCTTCGGGTCCACCAGCGCCGCGGTGCCGTCGAGGATGAGCGTGATCTCCATCTTCGGGCAGCGCGCCAGCATGATGTTCATCGCGTTGCCCGCGACGTCGCCGTTGGGCCCGCCGGTGAACTTCACCGTGAACGGGTCCTTGCGAATGTTGATGCCCAGGTGCTTGAGCGTGGTCTCCACGAACGTGACCACGCCGGTGGAGGTGACCGCGTACTCCTTGTGGTTGATGCCCACGTGCTTGCTCGACATCACCCCGATGCCGAGGATGTAGCCGCGCCTCGCGCTGATCAGCGCGATCTCCTCGATCATCGAGTCGTGCATGTTCTCGTCGGGCCCCAGCTCGATGGGCTCGTCTTCGCGGTAGTAGTCCACCACCTCGGGGTTGGCGGCCACTCCGTCCTTCGTGCAGTAGAGATCGAGGAACGCGTGAATGACCGCGCGCTGCAGGTTGTAGAGGGCGCGGGTCTCCTGCTCGCGCTCACCGGCGAGGTCGGCGGTGTCGAGCAGCATCACCAGCTTCGAGCCGCCCTCGTAGATGTCCTTGTTCTTGAGGTGCTGGGTGTGCGCGAGCACGAAGTTCTCGCGGAACAGCGTCGAGGCGTTGGTGAGGAAGTCCTCGTCAGTGCGGCAGATGACCGTGCGCCAACCGCCGCGCGCGATGTCGGAGAAGCCGATGTGGTACCCGAAGCCGTCGCGCGCGAAGAAGAAGGTCACCCGGAACGGCGTGGCCGCGGGGAGATCCGAGATGAACTCGAGGCCCAGCTCTGCCAGGTACGCCGGGTTCAAGCGGAACGCGAAGGCCTGCTTCTCGCTCACGAAGAAGTTCGTCTTGAGCGTGTTGCGGATGAACGCCAGGCAGCACTGGAAGATGGTGCGGCGCAGGTCGTCGAGGTGCTTGTGGCCGGTGTTGAAGGTCTTCACCGCGCGCTCGGTGACCGCCAGCGCGTCGGCGTAGAGCTTGTCCCGGTTCTTCAGGGTCGGGTTGAAGCGGGTGCGGAAGAGCTGCACCAGCTGGGCGACCAGCCCCGGGTTTCCCTGGAAGGCGCTCTGCACCTCGTCCCAGTCGAAGCGGTCAGGCTGCGCGTGGCCCAGGTTCGTGTGACAGAAGGCCACGAAGGCGCGCACCAGCGACGCGTCCTCTCCGCTCATCCGCCCCGCCGCCACCCCGCGCTGATACTCGGGCGAGTTCACGTCGAGGATCTGCGTGTTGAACAGCTCGCGACGCAGCTGGATGTCGAGGTCGGAGCCGGCGGTCAGCCGGCCGCCCGCGCGCGGCCGCACGTAGAAGGTGTTCACCGCGTAGTGCTGCACCCCGGTGGAGATCTGCAGCACCGAGGCCCCGGTGATACCCAGGTTCAGGCGATTGAAGACCTCCATCATCTGCGCGAGGAAGCCCTTCTGCGGAGGGCTGGCCGCCGCGAAGGACACCCGCGTCTCGTTGGGGTGGTCCTCGATGGGCTCCATCTCGATCGACAGGCCGCCGGACTGCTCGCACAGGTGCAGCGAGTGGAGCCGCTGGGCCAGCCGGCGCGGGAGCGCGTTGCGGGTGTGGTTGGGGTTGTTGAGCCAGAAGATGCTCAGCAGGCGATCGAACGCGGGCACCCCGAAGGCGGGGAACATCTTCTTCACCTCGGCGAGGATCGGCGCGCGGACCTCGGCGGGCACGTCGACGGCGCCCTTCAGCCCCTCGGCGATCTCCGCGTCGGGCTTGCAGTCGAACTCGAAGCGCTGGATCTCCAGGGTCTCCTTCATCCCGGGGATGCAGGCCTCGGAGTGCGCGAACATCGCGTACGAGATGGCCCGCACCGGGCCGCGCAGGGTGAGCGCCTCGTAGAGCGAACCGGGCGTGTTCCGGTTGGCCATGATCAGCGCCTCGGGGCGATCCGCCAGCACCAGGTGGCGGTTGCGCCGCAGCGTGCTCAGCTCGCGCGAGAGGATCGCCAGGGCTTCGGGCTCATCGCGCATCGCCGCGAAGAAGCCCGGCGGCATCGCCGTCTCGAGCCAGGACATCGCCTCACCAAAGACCACGGTCTCTTCCACTTTTGATCGGCTCACGACGATGGCACCTCACGACGCCCGCGGAGCGCGGGCGGACGCGGCGGACCGTAGCGAGAGAGGGGCAGAAGCTCCCGAACGAACGTTCTGGGCCGAAAGGAAAAAACTACTTCCCCTCAGTGAAAAACCTCTCCCTCGCCGAGCGAGGAGTGGGACTTAGAGGTGGCCGGCGATGAAGGTCTGGACCAACGCGGTGTAGTTGGCGGGCCCCATCACCTCGGGGATGTCGCCGTGCATCGCCTTCTCGACTAGCTCGAGCTGCCTGGGCTCGTTCGCGTTGTCGTAGATCTTCTGGGAGAACTCGGGCCGCACGAACTCGTCGGCCAGGCCGTGCACCAGCAGGATCGGCACGTGGATGGTCTTCACCCGGTCCACCGTCGGCCACTTCGCGTCGGCGATGAAGCCCACCGGGAAGTCCATGCCCGCGCTGTCGGTCTGGAAGTCGCGAATCGACGCGAACGCCGACTCGAGGATCAGCACCGCCGGCGGTTCCTGCTCCGCCAGCTGCGTCGACGTCGCGCTTCCCAGCGAGTGCCCGTAGTACACGAGCCTGTCCGCGTTCGCGGAGCCGATGCGAGCGAGCATCCACGCGCGCACGGCCCTGGTGTCCTCGAGGATGGTGGCCTCGCTCGGCGTCACCTGCGTCGACAACCCCCACCCGCGGTAGTCGAAGAACAACACGTCGAAGCCCATGTTCGACCACCGCTTGGCACGGCCGATCGAGCTGTCGAGCGTGCCGCCCTTGCCGTGGAAGTAGATGACGTACGCGCGCGGCGGCTGCTCGCTCCCCCTGAGGTAGGCCCCCTGCACGATGTCCTGCTCGCCTACCGCAATCGCGACCGGCTCGATGCGATCGGCCGTCACCGTCTCCTCCGGCGTCGCGCCCCCGGGCTCCAGCTTGTACCTTTCCGTCTTGCCCGGCGTGTACAGGAAGGGGTCGAGCGAGAAGCAGCCCGTCAACGCCAACGACGACAGCAGCAGGAACGCTCTCATCGCGCCTCCCCGAAGGTGTAACGAACGCCGAGCAACGCCCCGACCGCGCCCAGGCCGCCGATCGACTGCCACTCCACCGCGTTGAAGTAGGTGGGCCGGTTGGGACTGAACCAGCGGAACTCCGCCTGCAACGCGAGGCGCCCGAACTCCACCTCGACGCCCGCGCCCACCGCGAGCAACGGCACCGCGTTGGTCTGGATGAGGGTGGTGACGTTGAGGTACGGCGAGACGCGATCGGCCAGCTTGTAGCTGCCGGTCGCGCCCAGCTCGAGGTACGGCTGGAACCCGCTCACGAAGTTGGTGAAGCCGTAGAGCCGGCCCACCAGCGTCACCGCCGGCACCGCGCCCTTCTGCAGCAGCGGCTGCCAGGCGGCGCCGACGTCGAGACCGGCGATCTTGAACACTGCGGCCGTGGGGTGGAAATGCGCGGAGACGTCGACGTGGTCCGCGACGCCGTAGCTGGCGCCCACGGTGGTGAGGGGCAACGGAATCACCAGGCTCGACACCTTGGCGAAGGGACCTCCGAGGGCGAGCTCGGCGGTCACCTGGCCCCTGGGAGTGGGGCGAAGCTTCGCCATGTGACCGCAGCCCACCAGCAGCAGCGCGGCGAGGAAGGGGAGCCCAGATCGGAGGGAGAACACGCGCCCGGCAGGGTACCACCCGTCACCTCTCCGCCGCTCGCGCGTTCGCGAAGGTCGACCGAGCGTCAGCCCTCTCCCCCTCGGGGAGAGGGAGACAGTTTTCGACGCCGGGTGAGCGCGAGCACCAGCAGCAGCGCCGAGGCGCCTTCGAAGCTCGTGCAACCGCAGCCCTTCGGCTTCACCTTCACGCAGGCTCCGAGCTCACAGGTCTCGGTGTCGGTGCACGCGACGCACTGCCCACCGAAGGTTCCGCACGCTTGAGCGGTCGGCTGCTGGCACTGACCACTCAGGTCGCAGCACCCGCCGCAGGTCGAGGCGCCGCAGACCGCGGTGCTGCTTCCCCCGCCGCCTCCGGTCGCGGTGCCACCGCCAGCGCCACCGCCGCCACCGCCGGTGGGCCCGGCGTCGATGACTCCGGGAATGCAGACCAGCTGGCCTGCGAGATCGGTGCAGGTGTGGCTCGCGTCGCAGGGCACCGCCGCGCAGGATCTCCGGCACGAGCCGCCCATGCAGACGAGGCCCGTCCTGCAGATGCCCAGCGGAGCAGAGGGAGAGCACGCCTGGTCCACTTCGGCGATCTCCGCCGTGCAGGCGCAGATGCTGCCCGTGCCGAGGTAGAGGCACGCGGGGCACGTGCCCGGGCTCGAGGGATCGCACCCGGCGTGGCAGGTGCCGCTGACACAGACATTGCCTCCCCCGCACGGCGTGGTCGCGTCGCACGCCTGGCAGAGTCCGGGCGCGGTGGTGGGGAAGCAGACCCGCTCCTGGCCGACCGGCACTGGACCGCACGCGGTGGGGTTGCCGCCCACCGGCCCACACGTCGTCGAGGTGCAGCCGGCGCACGCGCCCAGTCCGTTACAGCACGCGCGACAAAACGCGATGTTGGGATTTGCCGTGTCCGCCACGCAGGTGCCGCACGCCTGGCAGAACCCCGAGGCCTCACAGCGATCTCCGAGCGCGCCCGTCGGCGTACACGTTCCGCCCTGGCACGCGTAGCCCGGCGCGCAATCCGCCGCGACCGTCGCCACCGTGCACTGATTGGTACACGCTCCGGTGGGGACGCAGAACGTGCCCCCGCCGCTCATGGCGCAGGTCGAGCCCGTGGCGCACTGCCCCGCCATGCCCACGGTGCACGCCTGGCTGCAGTAGTTCAGGCCGCTGCCCGACTCGATGCACGCGCCCGTCGAGCAGTCCGCGCCCGAGAGGCAAAACCGGCATTGATCGACGGCGCCCACCGCGGGCAGGCACGCAAAGCCCGAGGTGGAGGCCTGGCAGGAATAGCCCGCCGGACAGCTCGAGCCCGTCCCCGCGCAGTTCTGGGTGCAGAGCAGCGTGGTCGAGCCGCTCGCGCCTTCGCACACCAGCGGTGAGGTGCACTGGCCGCCGGTGGTGCACGCGGTGCCCTGCCCTCCCGTGGTGCCCGGGTAGACGCCGCAGACGTCGGAGAGATCGGCCGAGCGCAGGGTGCGCAGCTGCACGCCCGCGGCGATCGACGGGTTCATCACCGCGGTCGAGGTGGTGGTGTGGGCGAAGCCGATGAAGTGCCCCGCCTCGTGCGTCACCACGCTCTGCAGGTCGGTGTCCGAGGAGCCGCCGGTGGTGCCCCAGCGCGAGTTGTTGTTGAGCTCCATGTCTGCGTCGGTCAGCTGCCCAGGGTAGAAGGTGGTGGTGGTCAGGCCCAGCGTGCCGCTGCCGTACCGCCAGCTGGTGCCGCCCAACCAGATGACGCTGTTGTTCCCGTCGTTGCCGTTGATCGCCGTGGTGCCCGTGGGGGTGGCGAACTCGGGCTGGAAGGCGAAGCCCATCGAGGTGGAACAGCTCGTCACGTTCGGCGTCGTCCACACCTCGAAGGCGGCGCGCATCGAGGTGAGCGCGGTGCCGTAGGGCACGGCCGAGGGGCCGTTGATGGTCATCCCGCCGCTGTTGCCCACCGAAGAAGCGAAGCGCACCTTGGGCAGGCACCGCCCCGAGACGCACAGGAGGTTGTTGTTGCCGCTGCCCGTGCAGGTGGTGGTGCAGGTGGGGAAGAACCACTTCTTTCCGCTCGGCAGCGCGAGCACGGTCAGTGACAGCAGGGGAAGCAGCAGGGCCAGGCGCTTCATCGCTTCACCGCCGCCTTGATGCGCGCGAGGAAGGCGTCGGCGGTGCCGAGGACCTCGCGCGGCGGCTCCTTCACGCGCTGCTCGCCCGGGGTCGCGAAGGCCAGCCCTGAGAGATCGCGCTTCGCCAACCGGGCGCCGAAGCGCTCTTCGAGCGTCACCTTCGAGGCGCTCATCGACACCGGCACGAACGCGCCCGGCTCGTCAGCCGCCGGCTCGAGGAAGAGCACCACCTCTTCGCCGGGCTTGAAGGTCGCGACCCCGTCGACCTGCTGGCCGACTTCGCCCACCACCCCGCCGGGCTGCTTCACCAGCACCGTCTCGGTGGGAGTGCCCTTGAGCGTCTCCTTCACCACCAGCTCGGTCCAGGTCCAGATCTTCGCGTGGGGCTCGTCCCAGGCGACGTTCGAGCCCTGCGCGACGGCGCGGACGATCAGCGGTGCGCGCGCGGTCAGCTCTTCCATCGTCAGCGCGAGGACAACGGTGGCCAGCGCGCTCGTGGAGATCAGCAGCGCGGCGGTGAGGAGGGCGAAACGAAGGCGGGCCATGGCTTCCTGTCTAGCGCACGAGGGGCATGGTGGGGCGTGGGTTCAAGAACGGCCCTGGCGGAAGGTGTGGTTCAGGATCATCGCGGTGCCCGAATCGAACAGGCCTCGCTGAGCCGCCGAGGATCCTCTCGTCACGAAGTGCGAATCTGAGCCGGGCTGGGGGCGCTCTCCCTGCGACGTCATGGACCATTACCAATCGGTCATGGTCCAGCGGCGTTGAGCTCAGGCCCACGCCTCACTGCAGGTTGAACGCGGCCGATACCGCAGACGGCATCGAGCCGCTGGTCGCCGTCAGCGTGCAACCACTCGCCACCGTGCTGCTCTTGAGCCCATAGAAGCTGGCGACGCCCATCACGGCGCTCACCGTCATCAGGCTCGAGGCATCGAGCGCGGCCGCGCAGGACCCCGCCGTGATGGCGACGGTCACCGAGGCGCTCGAGGAGGTGATGATTCCGGAGGCGTCTTCCACCACCACCTCCGGCACCGGCCGCAGGAGGTTCTGCGCGACGGTGTTCGCAGGCGAGACTCGGAAACGCAGGTGGGGCGCGTTCGCGTCGGTGAAGATCACCGTAGTCGATGCGCTCGCGTTGCCCGCCGTCGCGGTGACGGTGACGCTGCCCGGCGTGGTGGCGCTCAGCTTGGTCGTCGCGACGCCATCATCCGCGGTCTTCGTCTGCGTCGCCGAGAGCACGCCGCCATTGGTCGTGAAGTCGACGGTGTCGGGCGATCCGGTGGTTGCGGTGATCGTCACCTGATCGGTGCCATTCGCGATCGCAGTCAAACGACCAGCTGCGACCGTGATCGTCTGCGCAGAGGTACAGCTCAACGACACGAGGGCAACGAACACGGACGAACGCATGGCGCGCCGTGTGCCATCGCTCCGAGCGATTGTCACCTTGTCAGCCGCGCACGAGCGTCAGCGGCCCATTGATGGTCGGATCGAGCGACGCCTTGCGGTTGGCCGTGCACACGTCGATGCGGCTGGTGCCCTTGCCTTTGA
>VFKJ01000611.1 GCA_009885595.1 Myxococcales bacterium
ACGGGCTGGCGGCGCGGCGCGAGCGGTCGCTGGGGCCGGCGGAGGGGAATCGCTGCGTCGCGTGCATTCAGAATCACGATCAGATCGGCAATCGCGCGCGCGGGGAGCGGCTCAGTCAGCTGGTCTCTCAGGGCCGCAACCGTCTGGCCTCGGCGCTGCTGCTCACCTCGCCCTTCGTGCCGCTGCTGTTCCAGGGGGAAGAGTGGGGCGCGTCGACGCCGTTTCTCTACTTCACCGATCACCAGGACGAGGCGCTCGCGCAGGCGGTGCAGGAAGGCCGGCGCTCGGAGCACGCGTCGGTGGTGGGAGAGCTGCCCGATCCCCAGGACCCCGCGACGATGGCCCACTCGGTGCTCGACTGGGCGGAGCGCGGGTTCGCTCCGCACCGGGATGTGCTCGCGTGGTACCGGGCGCTGCTGGCGCTGCGGCGCGAGCTGCCGGAGCTGACCGACGGGCGGCGTGAAGCGGTGCAGGTGAGCGTGGATGAGGCCGCCGGGACCATCGTGGTGCGGCGGGGCAGGGTGACGCTGGCGGGGAACATTGGGAGCGCGCCGGTGGCCGTGGAGACGCCGGTGGGCGCGCTCGAGCTCGCCTTCCCCGAGCCGCCTCGCAAGGAAGGTCAGCACTCAATCTTGCTGCCGGATGGCTGTGCGCTCTGGGTCGCCCGCTGATCTCCCTCTCCCCCCGCGGGGGAGGGGGTCGGGGAGAGGGGCAAACCCGCAGTGGTTCCACAGAAATTCGTCACGACTCGGCAACCGCACCACCGTCGTTTGAACCACTTGCCCGCGGCCTCGAAGTTGCTCACCGGGCCGCCATGCTCAAGACGAAACTCCTTTCCGCCCTGGTGTTCCTCGGTCTCACGCTCGGCTGCAGCCGCCCCGAGCCGCTCCTCGGCGAAGACGCGAAGAGCACCGCCGAGCGCCTGACGGTGCAGGCCCCCGCGGCCGACGTCGAGCAGACCGTGCGCGGGCTCAACGAGTTCACGCTCGCGCTGCACCGCAGGACCGCCTCCGCGACCGAGAACGTGATCACCGCGCCCGCGTCCATCACCACCGCGCTGAGCATGGCCTCGGCCGGCGCCGCGAACGCCACCCTCGACGCCTTCCGCGCCACCCTCAACGTCACCCTCCCGCAGAGCGACTTCCACGCGGCGATGAACACCCTCGACCGCGCGCTCACCAGCCGCGGCCAGAGGCAGCAGGGCACCAACGGCCGCCCCTTCACCCTCTCCATCGTGAACCAGACGTTCGCGCAGAAGGGCTTCCACCTCGAGCCCAGCTACCTCGATCTCCTCGCGCAGCAGTACGGCACCGGCCTCAAGCTGCTCGACTTCAAGACCCAGCCCGAGCCGGCGCGCCTGGCCATCAACGAGTTCGTCAGCTTCCACACCGCCGACCTCATTCCGAACCTGCTGGCCGAAGGCACCATCACCACCGACACCCGCGTGGTGCTCGCGAACGCCGTCTACTTCAACGCCAGCTGGGACAGCCCGTTCGAGAAGACCCGCACCAGTCCTGGCCCCTTCACGCGCCTCGACGGCAGCACCGCGCAGGTGCCGATGCTGCGTGACAGCGCGCACTCCGCCCGCTCGGGAACGGTGGGTGGGGTCGAGGTGGTCGAGTTGCCGTACCAGGGCCACGAGGTCTCGATGCTGTTGCTGGTGCCGCCCGCGGGTGGTCTCGCCGCGCTGGAAGGCTCGCTCGACGTGGCGAAGCTCGACGCCTACCTCGCCGCGCTCACGCAAGGTCAGCTCGACTTCTCGATGCCGAAGTTCGCGATCGATCTCGAGACGACGCTCGCCGAGCCGCTCTCGGCGCAGGGCCTGGGCGTGGCGTTCAGCGACCTGGCTGACTTCTCCGCGATGACCGGCGATCGCTCGCTGTCCATCAGCGACGTGGTGCACCACGCCGTCATCAAGGTGACCGAAGAAGGCACCGAGGCGGCGGGCGCGACCGCCATCATCTTCGGGACCACTTCGATTCCGCTGACCCGCCCGCTGCACGTCGATCGCCCGTTCGTCTACTTCATCCGCGACAACGCCACGGGCGCGCTGCTCTTCATGGGGCACGTGGTGGACCCGCGCTGAAGACTGCTCTCCCTCTCCCCTGCGAGGGAGAGGGTTGAGGTGGTTGAGGTGAGGGGATGACGAGGACAGGGAGTACACTGGCCAAATGCGCCTGCTCCTGCTCGGCAGTCTCCTCTTTCTCTCAGGCTGCGACTGCAACGGCACCGCCACCATCGGCGGCCGACGCGATGGCGGGACGAGCGATGGAGGCACCACCAGCCTCCCCGACGGCAGCACGCCGCTCCCCGACGGCGGCGCCACCACCTGCACCTCGACCTGCTCGGACGATCTCCAGGCGACCATCGACTGCAACGGCGTGCGCACGCAGTGTCCCACGGGGCAGGGCTGTTCTCCGGCCGGCTGCATCGACGCCTGCGCGGCCGCTGCGGCCGCGGGCAGCACCATCGGCTGTGATTTCTACGCGGCGGCCGTGCCCCCGCAGTCGGAGACGCAGGGCAGCTGCTACTCGGCCTTCGTGGCCAACACCTGGAACGGGCCCATCACCCTCAACGTGCAGCGTGGGGGGCAGACGTTCGACGTCAGCACCTTCGCGCGCATCCCCCGGCAGTCGGGCACCACGCTCACCTACGATCCGCTGCCCACCATCGACGGCGGCGTGATGTTGCCCGCGGGTCAGATGGCGGTGCTCTTCCTCGCCGACTGGGACTACGGCGGCGCGACGCCTGTCTATTACGTGGGCTGCCCCTCGACGCCCGCGCTGCGCGCCGAGTTTCAGCTCGAGGGCACCGGGCAGACGCCGAGCTTCCACATCACCACCTCGGCGCCGGTGGTCGCCTACGACATGTACCCGTATGGCGGCGCCGACAGTCATGTCAGCAGCTCGAGCCTGCTCATTCCCACCTCGGCCTGGGGCACCAACTACGTGGGGGCGACGCCCGCCGACTCGCTCGCCGGCGTGATGTTCCCGTACCTGCAGCTGTACGGCTCGCAAGACAACACCCAGGTCGCCATCCAGGCAGCGGTCGCCATTCAGGGCGGAGGCGGCCTCGCCGGCGCCGCCGCCAACACCGTCGCCCGCTACACCCTGGGCAAGGGCCAGGTGATCCAGCTCTCGCAGTCCGCGCAGCTCTCGGGCGCGTTGATCAAGTCGGACAAGCCCATCGCGGTGTGGGGCGGGCACGCGTGCATGCAGGTGCCGCTGGGGGTGCAGGCCTGTGACTCGGGGCACCAGCAACTGCCGGCGGTGCCGCTGCTGGGCCACGAGTACCTCGCGGTGCGCCACAAGGCGCGCAGCGGCAACGAGCCCGCCCTCTGGCGCTTCGTCGGCGCGGTCGACGGCACCACGCTCACCTACGATCCTCCCGTCGGCGGCCCCAGCACCCTCAACGCCGGGCAGTCGGTGAACTTCTCGTCGGCGGGGCCCTTCAAGGTGACCAGCCAGGACCAGAGCCACATCTTCTACGTCTCGCAGTTGATGACCGGCGGCGAGGCGGCCAACGACCTCGGCGACCCTGACTTCGTGAACATCGTGCCCTGGCAGCAGTACCTGAAGAGCTACCTCTTCTTCACCGACGCCACCTACAGCTCGACCGACCTGGTGTTCGTGCGCCCGCTGGGCAGCGACAACCAGTACCACGACGTCACGCTCGACTGCCTCGGAGTGGTGAGCAACTGGTTCGGCATCGGCGGCAGCAACTACCAATACGCGCGCGTGTCGTGGACGAGGACCAGCGCCGGCTGCACCAACGGCGTGCACACCGCGCGCAGCGAGGCGCCCTTCGGGCTGACGGTGTGGGGCACAGATTCGTACACGAGCTACGGGTACCCCGCGGGCATGAGCGTGCGGCCCATCAACACCGTGGTGGTGGGGCCGGAGATCAACTGAGGCCTTGGCGGCCTGTCCGAGTTGATGGCTTATAGTACGTTAAACCCGCCTCCGAACGACGAACTCGACTACTATAGTACCTGATGACCGCTTCCTTGACGCTGGAGATGCTCTTGGAAGGTCGCTGGCACAAGGCCGCGCTCCTCGAGTTTCCCGACGGCGCTGCGGGCGACGGGGGGCAGTGCTTCTTCGAGTACCACCACGAGTACCTCATGGCCTGGTTGGCCTCGGACCGGCTCGACGCGCAGGCGAGCCTGAGGTTGCCGCTGGAGTTTGGTCCCGCGATCCTGGCGAGCTGGCCGTCGTTTCTCGATGACGTTCGCCCGATGGGAAACGCGCGGAGTTGGTGGCTCGAGCGGTTGAGCCCGACCGACGTGCCTCCCAACGACTTTCAACTGCTGAAGCAGGGTTCGGCGGCACCGGTCGGCAATCTGCGCATCGCCGAATCATTGCCGGAAAACCTGGGTTCACCGCGACGCTTCTCCGCGGAAGCCGTAGTCGAGCGAGAGCATGACTTCATCGCGTGGGCGGCAGAGCACGGCGCGCAGGTGGGCGGAGCGACCGGCGCTGGCGGCGACTCACCCAAGCTGCTGCTGCGGAAGGACCCCGACGGCCAGGTGTGGATCGACGTGCGGCAGGATGAACCGGAGAGCCCCGCGGGCCACCTGCTGGTGAAGTTCGCGCGAGGAAAGCACCAGCGTGATCAGCTCATCCTCCGCTCCGAGTACGTCTACTATCAGGCGCTCACGAAGCTGGGCATCGCCACCATCTCCACCGAGGGCATGGAGCTTCGCGAAGGTCAGAACGGGCCGAGCCTGTGGCTGCCCCGCTTCGACGTGCAGCGTCAGCAAGGTCGTGAAGTGCGCCTGGGGATGGAGTCGATGTACTCGCTGCTCGCCGCCAGCCCTGGCGCGCGACTGCAGCATCAAGACGTCCTCGCTGCCCTGCGAAAGGTGGTGCCGGCGCCCGCCTGGCCGAAGCTCCTCGTCGACTACGTGCAGCGAGACCTCCTCAACCTCGTGTTTGGCAACTCCGACAACCACGGCAGGAACACCTCGCTGCTCAAGCGTGCAAACGCCGTGTGGCTCGCGCCGGTGTACGACTTTGCGCCGATGAAGATGGACCGCGAAGGAATCAGCCGCACCACCCAGTGGAGGGAGTTCGAGCGAGGTGGCGACGTCGATTGGCGAGGGTTGCTCCCGAC
Organism: Myxococcales bacterium; assembly: GCA_009885595.1. Lineage (GTDB taxonomy): Bacteria > Myxococcota > Myxococcia > Myxococcales > Myxococcaceae > Archangium_A. Next base: position 5,116 of record VFKJ01000611.1, read on the forward strand.
GTTCGAAGACCACGAGAAGCGGGTGCGGAGCGGCCTGCGTGCGCTCGCGAAGCGGCTCACGGCCTTGCCCGCGTTGCTCCGCGAGCTCGACTTGCCGCGGGAGACCCTCGAGTTTCCCGGCCTGGGACTCCTCCGCACGGAAGCGCGGCTGCGAGAGTGGGGGCTCTTGTGAAGAGCCAGGACATCGCTGCGATGGGCCCGCTGCAGCGCAAGGAGCTGTTGGAGGACGTGGCTGCGCTGGTGCATCGCGGGGAGTGGCGGCTCGGCGAGGCTGTTCGGTTCTTACGAGCCGTGGTGTTGCGGAAGAACCGCCACGACTTTGCGCGCCTCATCGGCCTCTCGCCCGCAGCGCTGCAGAAGCTCGAAGACAGGCCCGACGCCAACCCGACGCTGGACACCATGAACCGGGTGCTGCGGCCATTCGGTGGCGTCGTGGGGCTGGTGTTTCCACGCATGGCGCCCTCGCCGACACCGACCGAGGACGTCGAGCGGCGACGCGGCACGCTCAAGGCCGCGCTGGCGCGCACCCGGCGTCGTCAGAGGGTCAGCGACTGAAGGCTCCTCCCGAACGAGCAGCCGGCGTCAGAGGATGCAGCCCGGCACGGCCTGCCCCGCCTGCAGCACTGCGTTGCGCGCCTGCGCCCGCTCGCGCTCCCAGAAGCAGAGGGAGTCGCCTTCGCGCAGGTAGCCGTATTGGTAGAAGGTCGGGTTCGGCGTGTCGCGCAAGATGGTCTTCGGATC
>VFKJ01000133.1 GCA_009885595.1 Myxococcales bacterium
CCGGCCCGATGGGCGTATTCATCTTGCAAATGAGTCGCAACTTCAGAAAGGCCGTCAGCTCCGCACCGCTCGAACGGAACCCCTGCGGCGTCGCGCCCTCGGGCAGCGCTGAAGAGCTGCGTTGTGGTTGCGGCAGCCTCCTCGCCCGCTTGGTGCCTGGCGGAGTGGAAGTGAAGTGCCGGCGCTGCAGGCGCTCGGTGTTGCTGCCGATCGCGTCGCAATTACAGACATCGGGCGAAGGAGGCTAACGCTCACGATTCGCGCGACGCGTTGAACGTCAGTCGATTTCATTTCAGCGGCCAGAGGTCTTGAACCCAGAGCCCGGCAGCGAGGTGCCCCTCGCTGTCGGGCTCTTCTTGTTTCTCGTCAGCAGAGATTGGTTGGATATGCGTACAGACGCGGTGCTCCTTCCGGTGATGGCGCTGGCCCTGATGGCGGCGGCGCCGCCCACGGAGCCTGAACCCACCCTGGCGGAGGTCCTCGCCCGGGTGCGCGCGCTCGAGGAGCAGCTGCGCCAGCGCCCGCCCCCGCCCGCGCCCGCGCAGGACACCTGGTCCGTGGGGGGCTACGGCGAGCTGCGCCTCGCGCTCGAGTTCTTCAACCCCGACCCCAAGAAGACCACCCCCTACCGCCAGGCCGACATCGACCTCGCGCGGGTCTCCTTCTTCGTCAACAGCCAGCTCAGCGACTGGCTCACCTTCAACAGCGAGATCGAGTTCGAGCACGGCGGCACCGGCGCAGCGCGCGAAGTGGAGTGGGACGAGTTCGGTGAGTACGAGGTCGAGATCGAGAAGGGCGGGGAGATCGCCCTCGAGCAGGCCGCCCTCGAGGCGCGCCTTCCCTGGGGCTTCCGGGTGCGCCTGGGCCAGCTGCTGGTGCCGATGGGGCTGACCACCACCTACCACCTGCCCACCATGTTCTCCTCCACGCGCCGGCCGGAGTCGGAGACGCACCTCGTCCCCGTGGTGTGGAACGAGCCGGGCGCGGAGCTGCAGTTCCGCACCCGCGACCTGAGTCTGCGCGTTCAGGTCGCCAGCGGGCTCGACTCGACCGGCTTCTCCTCGCAGCGCTGGATCGCGGGCGGCACCCAGAAGATGTTCGAAAAGACGCTCTTCAATGACGTCGGGCTCGCCTTCGCCGCCGACTACACCGGCCTGCGCGGAACGCTGCTGGGGGTGTCTGCCTATACCTCGGGCGTCACGCGGAACCGCCCCAAGCGCGACCTCGACGACGTCGACGCGCGCGTCTACCTCGGTGACGTTCACCTGCGTGGGCAGTACGGGCCGCTGCGCGTGCGCGGGCTGGCCATGGTGGGCACCCTCACCCACGCCGAGCGGATCACCGCGGCCAACGCGAGCTTGAGCAACGCGCTCGGTGCCCCGCGCACGCCCGTGGGGACCGCGGCCTGGGCGGTCTTCCTGGAGGCCGCCTTCGACGTGCTGGGCGCTCTGCGGGTGGACACCAGGCAGCAGGTCGACGTCTTTGCCCGCTACGACGCCTACGACCCGATGTGGGGCGGCCCTACTTCGCTCGACAACCCGCTCATGCAGCGGCAGGCGCTCACCGTCGGCCTCAACTACTTCCCGCACCCCCGGGTGGTCCTGAAGGCCGAGTACGTGTCCCGCTGGATCAACCAGGACAACGCGTGGCGGCTTCGTCAGGACGAGCTCAGCGCCGCGCTGGGGTTCGTGCTGTGAGCCCGTCGCGAGGAGGAGCCTTCATGTCAACGCTGCGCTGTCTGTGTTTGTCATTGACCCTGGTGGGCTGCGCGCCCGAGCGCCCGGCGACGCGGCCGCCCCCGGGCGCGACGTACGACTTCACGGCCACGCTCCAGCACACGGTCTTCGACGTCATCGTTCCCACGTACACCGACCTGGAAGACAACGCGGCTGCGTTGCACGGGGCAGTCCGGGTGCTCGCGAGCGCGCCCACCGAGGCCCACCTGGAAGCGGCGCGGCAGGCCTGGCTGTCGACGCGGGTTCCCTGGGAGCAGAGCGAAGGGTTCCTCTACGGGCCCGTCTCGGACCTCGGCCTGGACCCCTCTCTGGACAGCTGGCCGGTGGACAGGATCCAGCTCGACCAGGTGCTCGCCAGCGGCCTGGAGCTCACCTCGTCTTCCATCGCCGCGAACTTCGGCGCGGGGCTCAGAGGCTTTCACACCATCGAGTATCTGCTGTGGGGCTCCGACGAGCAGCCCGCCCGGGCCGCCGACCTCGCAGCAAGGCCGCGGGTGCTCGAGTACCTGATCGCGGCCAGCGGAGCGCTCGAGGCCGACGCCTCGACTCTCAAGGCCGCCTGGGTCGGCGACGACGGCTATGGGAAGAAGTTCGCGGCTGCAGGCAGCCCCGGCGGGGTCTTCTTCCGCCAGGTGGACGCGGTGCAGCAGCTGCTCACCGGGCTCACCGAGATCTGCAACGAGGTGGCGAACGGGAAGATCGCCGATCCCTACAAGGCGCAAGACCGGTCCCTCGAGGAATCACAGTTCAGCCACAATTCCATACGCGACTTCGCGGACAACCTCCGCAGCGTGAAGATCATCTACGAGGGGTCGCGCGCCGGGGTGGGGCCGCACAGCCTCTCCGCCTTCGTGCGCGGGCAGGACGAGGCGCTCGACGCCCGAGTGCTCTCTCAGATCGACGCCGCCATCCTGGCCATCGAGGCCATCTCCAGCGACGGCGAGCTCTTCACCAGCGCCATCAGCAACCCCGCCAAGCAGCAGAGCATCGAGTCCGCGCAGGACGCGATTCGCGCGCTCATGACCACGCTGCAGCGCGACGTCCTTCCCCTCATCGTCTCGTAGCCGTCACAGGAGAGCGCCATGTTCCTCATCAGTCTTCCCCACAGCCATCAGAGCGAGCTTCGCGCGGTCCGGGAGCGGCTCGACCGCGCCGGCTGCAGGTACCAGTCGATCGCCCTCGCCGACCGGGTGCAGGTCGTCGCCTTCCCCTCGAGCGGGCACGAGGCCGACCTCGCGGCAGAGCTGCAGCGCGTGCGCGGCGTCGAGCGCGTGGTGCGGCTCCGGTCGCCCTATTGCCTGTCTGCGCGCGAGGCGACGGAGGCGCGCACCCGGGTGACCGTCTCGGCCGGGCTGGAGATCGGCGGGAACGAGTTCGTGGTGATGGCGGGGCCCTGCGCCATCGAGAGCTACGGGCAGACGCGGCAGATCGCGGGCGTGGTGAAGGGCGCGGGTGCCCGGGTGCTGCGCGGCGGGGCCTTCAAGCCACGCACCTCGCCCTTCGCCTTCCAGGGCCTTGGGCACGACGGGCTCGAGGTCCTGCGCGGAGTGCGCGAGGAGACCGGGCTGCCGATCATCTCGGAGTTGATGGACCAGTCGGAGGCGGCCGCGGTCGACGAGGCCGTCGACATCATCCAGATCGGCATGCGCAACGCGCTCAACTACGCCCTGCTGCGCGACGTGGGGCGGCTGCGCAGCCGCAGGCCGGTGCTCCTCAAGTGCGGCATCGGGACGACGCTCGACGAGTTTCTCTGCGCCGCCGACTACATCCTCTGCGAGGGGAACCCGAACGTCATCCTCTGCCTGCGCGGGACCATCGGCATCTCCCGGGAGTCACGGTCCTCGCTCAACGTGGCCGACATCCCCGCGCTGCGAAAGAGGACGCACCTGCCGATCATCGTGGACCCGAGCCACGTGGCGGGCGCGTGGGACCTGGTGCCTGCCATCGCCGCGTCGGCGGTCGTCGCCGGCGCTGATGGCCTGCTGGTCGAGGTGCACCACGACCCCTCGGGTGCGCTGTGCGACGCGGGTCAGTGCCTGCGGCCTGAGCTCTTCCACGCGATGATGCATCGCATTCGCCTGCTCGCGCAGGTGATGGGGCGCACCATGGCGTCGGCGCCCGAGCCGATGAGCCGGGGCGAGGCTCACCCGTTCTCAGACTTCTGCCTCGAGGCGCCTCCCGCGGCGCCCGCGAAGGAAGGGTACTCACGGGTGGGCCTGCAGGCGCGTGAGGCGGCGCTGTGAGCGGGCGCCGGTGGTGGCTGCTGGTGAGCGCCCTCGTCAGCGCGTGCACCGGCGAGCGTGGTGACGACGAGCTGGTGCAGCAGGGGGGGACCTTCACCGTCAACGACGCGACCGCCTATTCATACATGTCGCCCGCGCCCGCGATCGAAGACAACCCGGCGCTGCTCGAGCGACACCTCAACGGTGATCGCCTCTACGGCCTGGAGCGGGTGGCGAGCCCGGCGCGCGTCCCCGGCACCGGGGGCCTGGGGCCGCTGTACGTGGGGCGCTCGTGCGTGTCCTGCCACCAGCGCGACGGCCGGACCAAGCCCACGCTCTTCACCAGCGGAGGGAGCGGCTTCGACTTCTCCACGTTCCTGGTGTTCATGAAGAACATCAACGGTGAGTTCTTTCCGGACTACGGCCGGGTGCTGCATGACCACGCGATCTTCGGCGCGCAGCCCGAGGGGCGCCTCAAGGTCGAGTACACCGAGGCCTGCGACGAGTTCCCCACCGAGGAGCACGAGCGTTATTGCCTGATCACTCCGCGGTATTGGATCACTGATTGGTACACCACTCCTCCGCCCGAGAATGAGCTGGCGATCAGCGTGCGCGTGCCGCTGCGCCACGTCGGGCTCGGGTTGATGATGGCCGTCGACCAGGGCGAGCTGCGCGCGCTGGCCGCCACCCAGTACCCCGAGTTCGGCATCACCCCCAGGCTGCAGTGGATCCAGGAGCGCGGGGTCTGGGAGATCGGCGTGGGTGGCCACAAGGCGCAACACTCGGACCTCACGGTCGAGCTGGGCTTCTCTTCGAACCTGGGCATCACCAACCATCGATTCCCAGACAACGTGGCGCGGGGCCAGCCGCAGATCACCGTCGACGAGGGGCTGGAGATCAGCGACGCGGAGATGGCCGACGTCGACTTCTACCTGCAGTCCCTCGGAGTGCCCGCGCGCCGCAACGCAGGTGACCCGGTGGTGCGGCGCGGGCGCGAGCTGTTCCAGCAGGCGGGCTGTCACCTCTGTCACGCCCCCACGCTGCACACCTCGCGCACGCCGCCCAGGCTGATCGACGGCACCCCGATGCCGATGTTGGCTGACCAGACCATTCACATGTACAGCGACCTTCTGCTGCACGACATGGGGCCGGCGCTGGGCGACCAGTTCACTCAATTCCAGGCGTCCGGAGACGAGTGGAGGACGGCGCCGCTCTGGGGCATCGGCCTGCAACAGGTCGTCAATGGCCACACCTATTTCCTGCATGACGGCCGGGCCCGCAACCTGCTCGAGGCCATCATGTGGCACCGCGAGGAAGAGGGCGCGGTGTCCTACGAGATCTTCCGTCACCTGCCGAAGGCCGATCGCGACGCGCTGATGGCCTTCGTCAACTCACTCTAGGAGCCACGCATGAAGTCACTTCGACTGAACAGACCTGATGGAGCCTCGGCGCACGTGTCTCGTTTTGCCGTCGCGGGGGGCGCAGAGGAGGTCCATCTGCACGTACTCCCCGGCGAAGGGCCGAGCTTCGAGCAGCAGCTGGGCTCGCTCGAGGCGATGTACGCGGCCGCGTTGGGCGAGCTTCGCCTGGACGCGAGCACGGCCGTCTTCCGGCGGGTCTTCCTGAGCGACGCGGCCAACCAGGAGCAGCGCCTGCGCCTCTCTGAGCTGGGTGCGCGCGACGGTGGCAACCCGGTCGCGCTCTCCATCATCGAGCAGCCGCCGCTGCCGGAGCTGAAGGTCGCCTTGTGGGCCTACCACGTGCGCGGCCCGCACCGCCTCGACAAGCGCGCCACCGGAAGCGGCGTGGCGCTGCGGCGCGGCGACCGTACTCATCTGTACCTCACGCAGTTGGGCGCAACGGAGAGCCCAGCGCGGTCGTCCCAGGACCAGACCCGCGAGGCCTTCGACGCCTGCCTGCGGACGCTGGGGGAGCACCGGGCCTCGCTCAGCCACGACGTGATCCGCACCTGGCTCTTCGTGCAAGGCATCGACCAGCACTACCAGGGCATGGTCACCGCCCGCCGCGAGCTCTTCGAGCGCCACGGGCTGACCAACGCCACGCACTACATCGCCAGCACGGGGATCGAGGGGCGCCCCGCTGATCACCGCCGCCTCGTGGTGCTCGACGCCTACGCCATCGCCGGAGTGGAGAGCGGGCAGATCCGTCACCTCACGGCCACAGACCATCTGGGCCCCACCAGCGAGTACGGGGTGACCTTCGAGCGAGGCACCCGCGTCGCTCACGGGGACCGCGCGCACGTGTTCATCTCGGGGACGGCCAGCATCGACCCGAAGGGGAACACCCTGCACGTGGGAGACCTCGAGGGCCAGACCCGGCGCGCCTTCGCGAACGTGGCCGCCCTGCTCGACGACGCCGGGGCCCGGGTTTCCGACATCGCCCAGCTGCTCGTCTACCTGCGCGACCCGGCCGATCGCCCCTTCGTGGAGCGGTACCTGCAGCAATTTCACCCTGACACGCCGGCCTTCATCTTGCGCGCGCCGGTCTGCCGGCCGAGCTGGCTGGTCGAGGTGGAGTGCATCGCCATCACCCCCAACGATGATTCGCGTTGGCCGTCCTTCTGAGGTCATTCATGTACAGGCGAACCTTGATGTCTGTGTTGTGTTTGCTGGCGTCGAGCGGGCCGGCGTGGGGCGCCGACGCCCCGGAAGCGGGCGGGGAGAAATCGCCCCCCCCCGTCGCGGTACCCGTCGAGAGCAACGTGGTCTCGTTGGCCGACCGCGAGGGCTTCCGCTGGCGCACCCCCGCGGGAGACTTTCAATTCAACCCCTACCTGCTGGTGCAGACGCACGTGCAGGCGAAGTACGTCAACAACGCCTGGCTCAACCTCGCCGACCAGGACAACGTGACCGAGCTGGGCTTCGGGGTGGCCAACGCGCTGCTCGGGCTGGCGGGCCGCGGGTTCGGCCGGGTGGCCTTCAACCTCACGCTCAACCCCGCCTGCTTTGGACCGTGTCTGCTCAACCAGGCGTGGGTGAACATCAACGCCCTGGACGCGCTGCAGCTGCAGGTGGGCAAGTTCAAGACGCCCATGCACTGGGCTTTCCAGGTGCGCATCGGCCAGGCGCAGCTGCCGCGCCCGCCGGCGTCGTTGACCGCGCGGGTGAACCTGCCGTTTGGGCTCAACGCCGTGAGCCCGACGCTGTTGACGGGGTTCGATCTCGGGGCGATGGCCCACGGGACCTTCGGCAAGGTGTTTGGTTATCAGCTGGGCATCTTCAGCGGCGAGGGCATCGGCACCAATGCGCCGACGTCCACGCTGAGCGACGATCTGAAGCTGCCTGGGCTGCTCTACGCTGGCCGCGTCACGCTCGCCCCGTTCGGCCCGATGCCGCTGCAGGAAGGCAATGGCGCGCGCTCCAGGGATCTCCGCCTGCAGGTGGCGCTCTCGAGCTCGTACAACGTCGAGGCCAACGCGGAGAGCAGCAATGATCTCCGCGCCGGCGTGGAGGTGGCGCTGGTGAAGGGCGGCCTCTACTGGGCGGCCGAGGCGTACCTGCTGCACATGAGCTTCGTGGAGCGGCAGCGGGGCACGCCGGGCCGGCTCTTCTGGGGCGCCTACTCGCAGGCCGGCTACCGGTTCGAGAGCGGCCTCGAGCCGGTGGTGCGCCTCGAGGCGTTCGATCGGAACTCGGCGGACGAGGCGGGGGTGCTGCTCGTCCCCGCGGTGGGGCTCAACTACTACTTCTTCGATCAGAACCTGAAGCTGCAGGCCACCTACCAGGGCCTGGCGCGCGTCGGGTTCAAGGACGACCTGACCGCGCACCAGGACGACAACGCGATGCCCGATGGGCTGTTCATGCTGCAGCTGCAGTTTGTCCTGTGAGCAAGCCGTGAGGAGCTTCCAGGTGCTGGCTGCGATGGGCCTGCTGAGCTGCGCCGGGTTTGCCCCGATGGTGGGGAGCGGCTCGCGCGAGGAGGCGACCTACCGGGACGTTTGCGGGAGCTGCCACGACCCGGTTCCACCCAGCGCCTACACCGACGCTCAGTGGCGCGGGGTGATCAATCGCATGCAGGCCGAGGCCGGGCTGACCGATCTCGAAGCGAAGGAGGTCCTCGCGTGGCTCGAGCAGAACAACTGAAGAGATGGGGCTGCGTCGTGCTCGCCGCAGGAATGTTGGGCGGGTGCGGCGTCGAACGCCCCGAGCCGAGCGACGCGGGGTGGGTCGTCGATGCGGGACCGCTCGACCCGCTGGTCCTCAGGGTGGGGCACCCCGGCTGGAGGCAGCCGCTGTGTTTCAGTTGCCACACGCAGACCGTCGTCTACCCGCATCTCGACGCCGGGTACGCCCCGCCGGGCTGCGCGAGCTGCCACGGCTACAACGGCGCACCCCACACCAACCACGCGACGAGAGAGAACGTGACCTGCCTCGACTGCCATGCAGAGGTGAGCCACGTGCCCAGCTACAAGGTGAGCGACGACTGCGTGGTGTGCCACTACCACCCTGAACAACCCTGACCCTTACTTGCCGGGGCAGGTTTGCTTGCACTGCGTGTTCTGCGCCTCGCATTGCTTGAGGCACTCCTGCAGGTGCTCGCCCTTCTCTTTTCGCTGCGCGTCCTTCGGGTCGCCCATGCACGCCTTCATGCACTCCGAGGCCGCCAGGTTGCACCTCGAGTGGCAGGGTGGCTGCTGCGCGAACGCGAAGGTCGCCGACATCACGAGGAAGAAGAACAACCGCATGGGGCGAGTCTAGCCGGGGTGATATCTGCAGGGCCATGACCCTGACCGAATCGTTCGAGGACGCGCAGAAGCGGGTGAAGACGCTGACCGAAGCGCCGGGTAACGACGAGCTGCTCGAGCTCTATGCCCTCTTCAAGCAGGCCACCGTGGGCGACGCCAGCGGCTCGCGCCCGGGCATGCTGGACTTCAAGGGCCGCGCGAAGTTCGACGCGTGGAGCAAGCAGAAGGGCACCGGCAAGGACGCCGCGATGACCGCGTACGTCGGCGTCGTCGATCGCCTGCTGAAGAAGTGAGCTTGCTTCAGCGCCCCGAGATCCGGGGGATTCATTGCCCCTTCGACTTCGCTCAGGACATGGTTTGCCTGACGCACCGAGTCGGACTAGCGCGGGCCCATGAGTGAGAAGGACTACAAGTCGACGCTGAACCTTCCGCAGACCGGCTTCCCCATGAAGGGAAACCTCGCGCAGCTCGAGCCCGCCATGCTCGCTGCCTGGGAAGAGAAGAAGGTCTTCGAGCTCATCCTCGAGAAGAACAAGGCCGCGCCGCCCTTCGTGCTGCACGACGGCCCGCCGTACGCGAACGGCAAGCTGCACGCAGGTCACGCGCTCAACAAGATCCTCAAGGACATCGTGGTGAAGTACCAGAACCTCGCGGGGCGCCGCGCCGACTTCATCCCCGGGTGGGATTGCCACGGGCTGCCCATCGAGCAGGCGGTGGAGAAGAAGCTGCGCGAGCAGAAGGTCGATCGCCGCCTGCTGTCCCGTGAAGACTTCCTGCAGCAGTGCCGCGCGTACGCGCTCGAGTTCATCGACCTGCAGGCCGCCGAGTTCAAGCGCATGGGCGTGTTCGCCCGCTACGACGCGCGCTACCGCACCCTCGACTTCGACTACGAGGCCCAGGAGATCCGCGAGCTGGCGAAGTTCGCGAAGTCGGGCTCGCTCTACCGGAAGAACCGCCCCGTCTTCTGGTGCGTGTACGACAAGACCGCGCTCGCGCTGGCGGAGATCGAATACGAGGATCTCCAGGTTCCTTCCACCTACGTGGCGTTTCCCCTCGAGGGAGATCTCTGCGCGAAGTGGGGCTTCCTCAAAGGGAAGCAGGTCGAGCTCGCGATCTGGACCACCACCCCGTGGACCTTGCCGGCGAACCTGGCGATCGCCGTCGCGCCCCTCTTCGAATACGTCTTCTACGAGCTGGGTGGCCGGGTGCTGGTGATCGCGAAGGAACTGCTCGCCAGCGTGCTCAGCGAGATCGCGCCGGGCGAGCTCAAGGTGCGCGACGTGAAGCTCAGCGGCGGCGCGAGCTTCGACGCCGCGGTGTTCGCGGATCCCACGCGCATCCTCGGGTACGCGCTGGGAGAGGAGCTCGAAGGGCTCACCTATCGGCACGTGTTCCTCGAGCGCGTCTCGCCCGTCGTCACCGGCGAGCACGTCACCCTCGAGGCGGGCACCGGCCTCGTGCACACCGCTCCCGGTCATGGCCCCGACGACTACGAGGTGGGGCTTCGGTACAAGCTGGAGCCCTACAACCCGGTCAAGGCTGACGGTCACTACGACGACAGCGTGGGGCCCCTGCTCGCCGGGCAGTTCGTCTTCGACGCGAACGAGACGGTGCCGAAGCTGCTCGCGGAGAAGGGCGCGCTGCTCAACAAGCAAGGCGAGCTCGTCACCACCAGCTATCCCCACAGCTGGCGCAGCAAGAAGCCCGTGATCTTCCGCGCCACGCCGCAGTGGTTCATCTCGATGGAGCACGGCTCGCTCCGCGCGAAGGCGCTCGCTCAGATCGATGAACAGGTGGAGTGGGTGCCGAAGTGGGGGCGCGATCGCATTCACGGGATGCTGGCCACCCGCCCGGACTGGACCATCTCGCGCCAGCGCACCTGGGGCGTGCCGATTCCCACCGCGGTGTGCAGCGAGTGCGGCCACGCGCTGATCGACCCGGCGCTGATGGAAAAGGTCGCCGACGTGGTGGCGAAGGAGGGCGCGGCGGCCTGGTACTCGCGCCCGCTCTCGGACTTCACCCCCGGCGGGGCCACCTGTCCTGCGTGCAAGAAGGACGCGCTGGTGAAGGAGACGGACATTCTCGATGTGTGGTTCGACTCCGCCTGCAGCTTCGCGGCGGTGATGGAGCAGCGGGAGCACGCTCGCATTCCCGTGGACCTCTATCTGGAAGGGTCTGATCAACACCGCGGCTGGTTTCACAGCTCGCTTTTGGTCGGCGTGGGGACGCGCGGGGTCGCTCCGTACAAGACGTGCCTCACCCACGGCTTCGTCGTCGATGGCCAGGGGAACAAGATGTCGAAGTCGCTCGGGAACACCGTGTCACCCGACGAGATCACCAGGAAGCACGGCGCCGAGGTGATGCGCCTGTGGGTCGCGTCGTCGGACTACCGGAACGACGTGCGGCTCTCGATGCCCATCCTCGACGGGTTGTCCGAGGGGTACCGGAAGATCCGCAACACCGTGCGGTACGCACTCTCGAACCTGTTCGACTTCGACCCGGCGAAGGACTCGGTCGCGAAGTTGATGCCGCTGGAGCAGTGGGTGCTCGCGAAGCTCGATGCGCTCGTGGAGAAGGTGAAGAAGGCCTACGAGCAGTACGAGTTCCACCTGGTGTTCCAGACGGTGGTCGAGTTCTGCGCCATCGAGTTGTCCGCGCAGTACTTCGACATCCAGAAGGACACCCTCTACACGAGCAAGAAGGACGGGGCGAAGCGGCGCAGCGCGCAGACCGCGCTGTATCGGATCGCCCGGGAGTTGCTCGTGGTGCTCGCGCCGGTGACCAGCTTCACCAGCGAAGAGGCGTACGGGTATCTGCCCGGCACGCGGCTGCGGTCGGTGTTCCTCGAGCCGTTCCCGAAGGCGGTCGGGGGCAACGAGGCGGCGGTGGTCGCCGACTACGAGCAGCTGTTCCAGGTGCGCGCGGGGGTGCTGCCGCTCCTCGAGACCGCGCGGCGCGAGAAGCTCATCGGGAAGTCGGAAGAGGCGCAGGTCACCATGACCGCGAGTCCGCTGCTCACCAGGTACGCGGGCGAGCTGGCGGAGTTGTTCAAGGTGAGCGCGGTGCACCTGGTGGACTCGCAGGAGGAGACGAAGGTGGCGCACGCCAGCGGGAACAAGTGCCCGCGGTGCTGGGCGTTCCGGGCCGAGGTCTCCGCGCAGGAGTTGTGTGCCCGGTGCACGGAAGCAGTCTGAGGAGAGGGTCGGGGAGAGGAGGCGAGCACGGGTGTCTTGCTCGCATCGGTACTTCTCCGGCGTTCTTCCCCTCTCCCCGACCCTCTCCCCCGCGGGGGGAGAGGGAGACAGGAAGCATCGGTCATTCATCCGACGGTCAGCGGGAGGACCTCCCGACGCCCGATGTTCGCCCTCGCGCGACTCACGCACCATGGCGTCACCTCGCAGTCACCTCGGGTGCACCCATGAAGAAATTC
>VFKJ01000630.1 GCA_009885595.1 Myxococcales bacterium
GGTCGGGGCCGTTTCACCTCGTCAGGCCTGAGCTGGTGATCGAGGTCGCCTTCGACGGCCTGCAGAGGTCCACCCGGCACGGCAGCGGCTTCGCGCTCCGCTTTCCCCGCATCGCGCGGCTGCGCGACGACAAGGCCCCCCAGGACGCCGACACCATGACCACCGTGAAGGCGCTGTTCGAGGCCCAGGTGGGCTCGGGCCATCGGGAGCACGAGCCGCAGCTGAGCCTGTTCGAGTAGGCATCCCCCTTGGGGGGAGCGGCGGTTTCGAGCCTGAAACGCGGTTCCTGACCTAGAGTGCGCCCCGTGGATACCCTCGGCTCGCCCACGTGGATCGGGCAGTACCGGCTCACGTCGCGCGTCGCGACCGGTGGGATGGCCGAGGTCTACGTCGGCCGCCAGATCTCTGCCGAGGGACAGTTCGGCCCGATGGTGGCGGTCAAGCGGCTCTTGCCTCACCTGGTGAAGGACTCGGCGATCGTCCGCATGTTCCTCAACGAGGCGCGCATCACCGCGCAGATCCACCACCCGAACGTCGTCACCATCTTCGAGCTGGGCCAGGTCGACGGTGAGCCGTTCATCGCGATGGAGCTGCTCGAGGGGCGCACCTGGGCTGAGCTTCGCCAGCGCGCCGCAGAAGACGCCAAGCGCATGCCCGCAGGCGTCGCCTTGCGGGTGCTCACCGAGGCCTGCCGGGGCCTCGACGCCGCCCACCGCGCGGTCGACGAAGAGGGCAAGCCGCTGGCGCTGGTGCACCGCGACTTCACGCCCGACAACATTCACGTGGGCGTGCGCGGCGAGGTGAAGGTGATCGACTTCGGCATCGCGCGCACCACCGCCTGGGGCGCAGGCACCGAGCCGGGCACCCTCAAGGGCAAGTTCTTCTACATGTCGCCCGAGATGATCACCGCCAAGCCGGTCGACCACCGCGCGGACATCTTCGCGGCCGGCGTGATGCTCTACGAGCAGCTGTGCGGCCGCCGCCCCTTCACCGGCAACAGCATCGACGAGGTCGTCGTCCGCATCGCGCGCGAAGATCCCGCGCTGCCCTCTGCGTACGATCCCGCGGTGCCGCGCGCGCTCGAGGCGATCTGCCTGCGCGCGCTCGCCAAGGATCCGCGCAACCGCTTCCAGACGCTCTCGGAGTTCGTGGAAGCGATGGAGGCCGTCGGCGGCGACTCGGTGCTGGCGACCCAGCAAGAGGTGGCCGACTACGTCACCATGCTCTTCCCCAAGGAGAGTGACGAGCGCCGCAACACCCTGCGCCGCGCGCGCGAGGCCGATCCTTCCGTGCCGGGAACCTCGCCAGCGCAGGGCGTGCAGGCGCCCGCCGCCGCGCCGCTCGAGGTGGCCGACAGGCTCGAGCGCACCAGGCCCACGCCCGCTCGCGCGCCTCTGCCGGGCGCGGCTCCCGCCCCGAAGCCGCGCCGCGCGATCCTCCCCTTCATCGTGATGGTGTTGGCCGTGGTGGCGGTGGGGGTGGGCATCGTCGCGCTCAAGGGGCCGCAGCTCACGGCCCCCGAGCAGCTCGCGAAGGCTGAAGCGGCGACGGGCAGCAGCCGCACCAGCGCTCTGGTGGAGCTCGCCAGCCTGCCCGACTCGACCGATGCCCAGCTCGCGCGCGCCGGGGCGCTGCTGACCGAGGCGAAGGAATGGGAAGGCGTGCTCTCGCTCGTCGACGGCTGGCTGCTCAAGAGCCCCAAAAGCCTCGACGCCCGCCTGCTGGAAGCCAAGGCCGCCGTGCAGACGCGCAAGGGCAAGCGCGCCGAGGCCGCGGTGAAGGAAGCAGGCGCGATCGCGCCCACTGATCCGCGCCCCGACGCGTTGCTGGCCCAGCTGCGTGAGCTGCAGGCAGATTCCGGCGCGGCCCTCGAGGCGTGGAACCGGGCCGTGAGCAAGGCGCCCGGAAACCCGGAGTACCTGGCGCGGCAGGGCTACTGGCTGTCCCAGGGCGGGCGCCTCGACGACGCAGAGGTCGCGCTCACCCGGGCGAACAAGAAGCGCCCCGATCCCGCCACCACCGCCGAGCTGGGCTTCGTGAAGTACCGCAAGGAGCAGAAGGAAGAAGCGATGCGCCTCTTGCGCTCGGTGGTGAAGGAGAAGCCCGACCTCCTCGAGGGCCACTACTACCTGGCCACCGTGCTCTTTCAGAAGAACGACCTCACCGCCGCGCGGGCCGAATACCTCGCCGCCGACGCGCTGGCTGGCTCCGACACCCGCCCCCTGATGGCGCTGTGCGAGATGGAACAGATCCAGCAAACCCCCGAGCTCCCCGCCGCGCAGAAGAAGCTGCGGGAGCGCTTCCCCAAGGAGGCCGACGCGCTGCTCAGCAAGTGCGCCGCCTCCAAACCTCCCTGATGCTCCGTCTGATCCTCAACGCCGATGACTTCGGCTACGACCCCGCCGTCTCCCGCGGCATCGCCGAAGCGATGCGGCAGGGGGTGGTCTCTTCCACCACGATGATCGTCAACTCGCCCTGGAGCGAAGAGGCCGCGGCCCAGGCAGAAGGCCTCGCCATCGGGCTGCACCTCAACCTGGTGCGCTTCGAGTCGGTCAGCGAGCCTTCGGTCGAGCTCACCGAGCGCGGCCACCACGATCTGCAGTTCATCGTGAAGGAGACGCGCGCGCAGCTGGACCGCCTGAAGAAGCTGATCGGCCGCGCCGCCACCCACCTCGACGTGCACAAGCACGCTCACAAGGACCCCTCGATGCTCGCCGCCATCGGCATCGTGGCAAGGGAGTACTCGCTGGCGGTGCGCAGCATCGACCCTGCGATGCGCGAGGCGCTGAGGGCCGCGGGGGTGCGCACCAACGACGCCTTCTTCGGCGAAGCGGGCGACACCGCCTGCTGGACCCCGGAGCACTGGGCCCAGACGCTCGACCAACTGCCGCGCGAGGGCGTGGTGGAGCTGATGTGTCACCCCGGTTATCGCCCCAGCCAGGTGGCCAGCGGCTACGGCGCGCAGCGCGAGCTCGAGCTGGCCACCTTTCTCTCCCCCGCCGCCCGCGAAGCGCTCAGCTCCCGCGGCCTGAC
The DNA here is from genome assembly GCA_009885595.1 of Myxococcales bacterium. GTDB lineage: Bacteria > Myxococcota > Myxococcia > Myxococcales > Myxococcaceae > Archangium_A. Next base: position 3,034 of record VFKJ01000630.1, read on the forward strand.
GCTGAGTTCCTGGGCCGGGGTGTGAGCCTCACGCGCGATCCCCTGGGCCGCGTTCGCGGTCCGTGGGTCGCGCTCGTCTTCGCGATCGTCGCGTTCGGGGTCGGCCTGCTGCTCAAGGCCGTCGTCGCGATCGCCGGGTTGTTTGCGTACCGCGACCTCGACTCGCCGCTGGTGCTCCTCTCCACCCTGCCCACGCTGCTGGCGGGCGTCGCAGCCACCCTCCTCTGCTGGGTCGCCTTTCGGGAATCCACCGGCCTCGTCGACGCCAGCAAGGCGCTCCGCTTCGGTGGCGGCTTCCTGCTCGGCGGCGCCGCGCTGGTGATCGCCTGCGTGGTGCCTGCGCTGGTGGGGGCGACCTCGCTCCACCTCAGCGGGCGTGGCGGGGGGGCGCTGCTCGGGGCGGGCCTCATGCAGCTCTTCACCCTCGCCCCGGCCGGGGTGGGCGAAGAGCTGCTGCTGCGCGGGCTGGGGTTCCAGGCGCTGCGCCGGAGCCTGGGAGACGTCGCCGCGGTGGCGGTCACCAGCGTGGTCTTCGGCGCGCTGCATCTCTTCAACCCCGGCTCCAGCTGGCTCGCGGTGCTCGAGGTCGCGCTGGTGGGCGCCTGGTTCGGGGCGATCACGGTGCGCACCGGCTCGGTGTGGACGTCGATGGGTCTCCACGTCGCCTGGAACTTCTTCGAGGGCTTCGTGTTCGGCCAGCCCGTGAGCGGCAACCCCCCCGGGACTTCGCTCTTCGTCGCCGGCCGCCAGGCCGACCCCAGCTTCTGGTCAGGTGGGGCCTTCGGACCCGAGGCCGCCGGGTGGACGGCCGTGGTGCTCGCCGCCGCGCTCTTGCTGACGCTCGCCTGGCCCCGCCGCAGTGCTGTGTTGACTTGAGACGGACACCGGCTAGACGACCGCGGGAATGATCAAGGTCGAAGGCCTCACCAAGTACTACGGAGAGCGAGCGGCGATTCGCGACCTCTCGTTCAACATCGAGAGGGGCGAAGTCATCGGCTTCCTGGGCCTCAACGGCGCCGGCAAGTCGACCACCCTCAAGGTGCTCGGCTGCGTGCTGCTGCCCACCAGCGGCAGCGTGTTGATCGATGGCTTCGACGTCTCGCGCGATCCCCACGAGATCCGCAAGCGCATCGGCTTCTTGCCCGACACCCCGCCGCTGTACGACGAGATGACCGTCGAGGGGTACCTCGAGTTCGTGGCCCAGCTGCGCGGGGTCACCCGCGCCGAGCTCGCCGCGCGCGTGGCTGACGCCATGCAGAAGACCGCGCTGACCGATCGCAAGGACGACGTCATCGGCAGCCTCTCCCACGGGTACCGGCAGCGCGTCGGCGTGGCGCAGGCGCTGGTGCACAACCCCCGCCTGCTCATCCTCGACGAGCCCACCAGCGGCCTGGACCCGGTGCAGATCGTCGAGATGCGCGAGCTCATCCAGAAGCTCAAGGGTGAACACACCGTGCTCGTCTCCAGCCACATCCTGGGGGAGATCAGCCAGATCTGTGATCGCTACCTCGTCATTCAGCAGGGCGAGATCATCGCCCGCGGCACCGAGGCCGAGCTGAGCAAGCTGCTGGGCAGCGGCGGCAACGTCGAGCTGGAAGTCCAAGGCCCCGCCCAGCGGGCCATCGACGTGATCATGAACGTGCCGGGGGTGACCGAGGTGACCGTCTCGAAGCTCGACGGCGACAACGCGGCCCTGCGGGTGGTGGGGGTAGGCGAGCTGCGGCCTGCCGTGATCAAGGCGCTGGTGGTGGCTGAGATCGGCGTGCTGCGCGTGGACAAGGGCGCCGCGCGCCTGGAGAACATCTTCTTGAAGCTGACCCATGGGAAAGAGGCGGCGTCGTGAAGAACATCTCACTCATCACCCGCCGCGAGCTGCAGGCCTACCTGCGCACGATGAGCGGGTACATCATCATCGCGGTGATGCTGTTCATCGACGGCCTGCTGTTCAACGCCTTCGCCGTCCCGGGCACCGCCAAGAAGTCGTCCGAGGTGCTGGCCGACTTCTTCACCCTCACCTCGGGCATCACCATGGTGGGCGCGGTGTTCCTGTCCATGCGCCTGATCGCCGAGGAGCGGCAGACCGGCACCCTCGCCCTGCTCTACAGCTCGCCCATTCACGACCTTGAGATCGTGCTCGGCAAGTTCCTCGCCGCCCTGCTCTTCCTCTGCCTGTTCTTCCTCTCCACCTCCTACATGCCGATCCTGGTGGCGGTGTACGGCAAGGTCTCGGTGGGCCACATCTTCGCGGGCTACTTCGGGCTGCTGCTGGTGGGCGCCACCGGGCTCGCCATCGGCACCTTCGGCAGCGCGCTCACCAAGAGCCAGGTGGTGGCGGCGGTGCTCTCGGGCGTGATGGTGCTCGCGCTCACCACCTGCTGGCTGCTGGCGAAGGTCACCGAGCGCCCGCTCACCGACGTCATCAACGGGCTGGCGTGGTGGGGGCACTTCGACTCGTTCCGCACCGGCCTGGTGCACGTGAAGCACGTCGCCTACTTCTGCCTCGTCACCTTCCTCGCGCTCTTCGCCGCCACCCGCGTGCTCGAAGCGCGGAGGTGGAGGTAACCATGGTGCTCTCGATGCTGATCGCCGTGGGGCTGCTGCTGGCGTGGGTGGGAGAGCGCATCGTGGAGGCGCCCGGCGCCCGCTATGCCCTCACGGGCCTGGGCGCGCTGCTGATGGTGGCGGCCACGGTGCTGCGCATCTTGCGCTTCACCCGCGAGGAAGGCGCGCTGGCCCGCGTGCAGCGCAACCTCGCCTTCTTCGGATCCTTGAGCCTGATGGCGTTGGGGCTCTACGCGCTGCAGTCGGACGTCTTCACCAAGCTCACCGGCGCATCCCTGGCCAGCGGCTCGCCGAAGCTCGCGGGCGCGCTGGCGGTGCTGTGGCCGGCGGTGCTCGTCATCTCGCTGCTCACCACCCTGCTGATGGAGCTGGCGTTCGCCACCATGGCGAAGGCCCCCACGCTCGAGGACGGGCGGGTGAACGAGGCGATGCTCTCGGGCCTGGGCCTCTCGTTCGCCCTCATCTTCGCGTTCTCGGTGCAGTACGTGGCCACCGAGCGCGACGCCAAGGCCGACTTCTCCTACTTCCGGGTGGCGAAGGCCGGCGAGGCGACCCAGAAGCTGGTGGCGTCGTTCGACGAGCCGCTCGAGGTCTACCTCTTCTTCCCTCCGGCCAGTGACGCGGCGGAGGCGGTGGCGAACTACTTCGACGAGCTGGTGGCCACCAGCCCGATGCTGAAGGTCACCCGGCTCGATCACGCGGTCGAGCCGGTGAGGGCCAAGGACCTCGGCGTCAGCGGCAACGGCACCGTGTTGATCAAGAAGGGCGGCCGCAAGGAGAGCCTCTTCATCGGCACCGAGGTGGAGAAGGCCCGCACCCAGCTGCGCGGCCTCGACGCCGAGGTGCAGAAGCGGCTCTTGCAGGTCGCCAAGTCGCGCCGCACCGTCTACCTCACCGGCGGTCACGGCGAGCGCTCGCAGGATCCCACCGGCGGCATGGATCAGCGCGCCACCATCGAGATCCTCTACAAGACCCTGCAGGACCAGAACTTCGACGTGCGCACGCTCACCACCGCGGAAGGCCTGGGCAACGACATCCCCAAGGACGCCGCGGCCCTGTTCATCCTCGGGCCCCAGCGCGCGTTCTCTGCGCCCGAGGCCGCGTCCATCGAGGCGTACGCCCAGCGCGGCGGCCGGCTGTTCATCGCGCTCGACCCCGAGAACGGGCTGACCTTCGACGAGCTGGTCGGGCCCCTCGGCCTCTCGTTCAAGCCGCAGAACATCGCGCAGGAGCGCGGCACCGCCAACGTGCGCCCGCCCCCGGGCCCCGCGGACCGCATCAACATCGGCACCCGCACCTTCAGCTCGCACCCCGTCGTCACCTACCTGGGCCGCAGCAACGTGCCGGTGTTGATGCTGGGCGCCGGCGGGCTGGAAGAGCTGCCCAAGCACCCCGCCGATCTCACCATCGACTTCGCGGTGCGCTCGATGCCTGACTCGTGGAACGACGCCTCGGGCAACTTCGAGTTCGAGGCCGCGCTGGGCGAGACGAAGAAGGCCTGGGGCGTGGTGGCGGCCATCGAGCGCCGCGCGCCGTCGGCGAAGAATGAAGACGCGATGCGGGCGCTGGTGCTGGCCGACTCCGACGCGATCGCGGACCTCGTGCTCGCGCAGCTGCAGGGCAACCAGTACCTGGTGGTCGATGGGTTCAAGTGGCTGCTGGGTGACGAGCAGCTCAGCGGCGCCACCAGCACCGAGGTCGACGTGCCGCTGACCCGCACCCGGCAGCAGGACACCGCGACCTTCTACGGCACCACCTTCCTCGCGCCGATCGCGGTCATCGGGGTGGGCCTGTTCGCCCGCCGCCGCGCGAAGAAGCCCCAGAGCAAGGAGAACAAGTCGTGAAAGCGCGCAGCGCAGCCCTGCAGGGAGGCCTCGCGGTCGCGGGACTCATCGCGGCGTACGTCACCTGGCAGCGTCCGGTGGAGTCGTCGAAGAAGGACTCGGTGGTGATGGTCGACGCCACCAGGAGCACGCTGGAGAAGATCCGCTACGAAGACGGCGTGCGCTCGGTCACGGTGGAGAAGAGAGACCGCCTGCTGGTCTCCCTCGCTTACCTGCCGGGCAAGCGGCCGGTGATCGACGCCGGGGTGGAGATCCTCGAGATCGACGCCGGCGTGGATGCGGGCGTCGATGGCGGGGTGCTGCGGGTGTCTGCCAGGCCCGCCGAGCCCTCGCCCGATCGCACCGTGTTCGCCAACGATCGCGCCGACACGCTGTGGGCGAAGCTCACCCCGTTCGAGGGCACCCGCGCGCTGGGCCAGCTGCCGAAGGAGAAGCTCGAGGAGCTCGGCCTCACCAACAGCGAGCGCAAGCTCGAGCTCACGGTGTCCGGCATTCCTCACCGCTTCACCATCTCCCGCCCCTTGAGCGGCATCATCGGCAGCTACGCGCAAGACGAGAAGACCGGCGACGTGTTCCTCATCTCGTCGAGCCTGTTCAACGAGCTCGACCCGAACTCGCAGCTGCTGGTCGATCGCCGCCTGCACCTCTTCAAGCCCACCGAGTTCGACGCCTTCACCGTGAAGGCGGGCGAGAAGTCGGCGGCGTACGTGCAGACCGGCGCCGAGATTCCGCAGACCGCGAAGATCGCCAGGGCGAGCAGCCCCGACCAGGCCGAGGAGCTGGTGAAGAACTGGCACGAGAAGATCTGGAATCGGCTGATCGTCACCGAGGTGCTCAGCGCCGACGAGCAGCCGAAGGCCGGCGAGCCGGTGGTGCAGCTGCGGCTCGACTACTCGCTCAAGGGTCAGCCCAGGGGGTGGCTGGAGCTCGGGTTCGATCCCAAGGGGGCGACCTGGGCGCGCAGCGAGAACAC
>VFKJ01000963.1 GCA_009885595.1 Myxococcales bacterium
GTGGCGCCGTCGGGGGTGGCGGCGGCAGCCTGCCAGATGCAGGCGTGACCCTGCTCACCATCGGCGTCACGCCGGCTGACCCGCAGCTCGCCGTTGCCACGGTGCTCCAGCTCACCGCCACGGGCACCTGGTCCGATGGCAGCACTCAGGACCTCAGCGGGCAGGTGACCTGGGCCTCGTCGGCCCCCGCCGTGGCGACCGTCTCCACCACTGGCAACGTGAGCGGGGTCGCCGCCGGCATGACGGCCATCTCGGCAAGTCTGTCTGGAGTCAGCGGCGCGGTGCAGCTCACCGTGACTCCCGCCACCTTGCAGTCCATTGCCGTGACGCCCAGCGGCGCCAGCCTCGCCGCCGGGACGACGCAGCAGTTCGTGGCGACCGGTACCTTCTCCGACGCCACGACCCAGGATCTGACTGGCCAGGTGACCTGGGCCTCTTCTTCCACCGCCGCCGCGACCATCTCAACCGGGGGCCTCGCCACCGCGGTCGCAGCCGGGTCGACCACCATCAGCGCGGTGCGCGCTGGCGTCACGGGCTCCACCACGCTCCAGGTCACCACCGCCACCTTGAGCTCGCTCGCCGTCACGCCGGTCGGCGTGACCATCGCCAATGGCACCTCTTTGCAGTTCGCCGCGACCGGCACCTTCTCTGACGGCTCCACGCAGGATCTGACCGCGCTGGCGACCTGGACCTCGTCGAACACGGCGGTGGCGACGTTGGCCACGGCAGCGGGGAGTGAGGGGCTGGCCCGGGCGATCTCCGTCGGCACCTCCACCATCACCGCCACCCGCTCCGGGGTCAGCGGAGGCACGGTGCTCACCGTGAGCCCCGCAGTGCTCACGGCCATCGCCGTCACCCCGAGCACGCCATCGATCCCCAACGGGAGCACTCAGCAGTTCGTCGCCACGGGGATCTTCAGTGACAACACCACCCAGAACCTCACGGCGCAGGTCGCGTGGAGTTCGTCCAACACCACCGCGGCCACCATCTCCAACGCGGCCGGCAGCGAAGGCCTCGCCACGGCCCTCGCCGTCGGAAGTGCGACCATCTCGGCCACCAGCGGGGGCGTGAGCGGCGCGACCGTGCTGACCGTCACCAACGCCACCCTCCAGTCGATCGCGGTGACCCCACCCAGCGCGAGCAGCACGGTGGGCTCCACCCGGCAGTACACGGCGACGGGCACCTACTCGGACGCCACCACCCGGGACCTCACGGTTCAGGTCACCTGGGCTTCGTCGAACACTACCGCCGCGACCATCTCCAACGCGGCCGGAAGCCAGGGCCTCGCCAGCGCCGTGGGGGTGGGGACGACGAACATCACGGCCGCGCTCTCCGGCGTCACCGGCAGCGCGACGCTGACCGTCGGTGGGGCGGGGGCGGTCACGCTTCAATCGATCGTCGTCACGCCCGCCAACGCCACCATCTCGACGGGCAGCACCCGGCAGTTCACCGCCACCGGGAACTACTCCGACGGCTCCACCCAGAACCTCACGAGCCAGGTCAACTGGGCCTCGACCAACCCCGGGGTGGCGACCATCTCCAACGCGCTCGTCTCCAAGGGGCTGGCCTCCGCGGTCGCCGCGGGGACGACCAACATCACGGCGACCTTCCAGGCGGTCACGGGCCAGACCGGGCTGACCGTCAGCAGCGCCACCCTCAGCTCCATCGCGGTCACCCCGGCGGCCCCCGCGCTGCCCGCGGGCTACCGGCTGCAGTTCCGGGCCACGGGTACGTACAGTGATGGCTCCACGCAGGACATCACCAACAACGTCACCTGGGCGTCGGTGACCACGGCGGTGGCGACCATCTCGAACGCCGCGGGAAGCAAGGGCCTCGCCGCGGGCGTTGCGGTGGGAACCAGCAGCATCTCGGCGAGCCTCGGGGCCGTCTCCGGCTCGACGGTGCTGACGGTGAACAACGCGACCCTGACCTCGATCGCCGTCACGCCCGCGTCGTTCACCCTGGCCCGCTTCGCCACGCGGCAGTTGACCGCGACCGGCACGTTCTCGAACTCCAGCACGCTCGATCTCACCACCCAGGTGACCTGGAGCTCTTCGAGGATGTTCGTGGCGCAGGTCTCAGGGGGCGGGTTGGTCACCGCGTTCTCCAGCGGCGATGCGGTGATTACAGCGGCCAGGGGGGCGGTCAACGGGACCAGCGCGGTCACGGTGCCCTGATCCGCGCTCGGAGGAGCGAACTCAGGACTCCATCACCAGGATGCCCTTGCCCTGGCGCAGCACTTCGATCTGATCGTCGAGCAGCGAGACGACCGTCGAGGGCTCGTCGGGCTGAGGCCCGCCATCGAGGATGAGATCGAGCCGCTGCCCGAGCACTTCCTTGATCTCCTTCGCGTCGGTGAGCACCCGGCCGTCCATGTCGGTCGCGGAGGTGGTGACGATCGGCCGGCCGAGCGCCGCGGCGATCGCGAGCATCAGCGGGGCCTGCGGCACGCGAATGCCGACCTGCTTCTGCTTACTCTGCATCATGTCGGGCACGAGCTTCGTCGCCTCGAGCACGAACGTGAACGGGCCGGGCGTGAGCTGCCGCATGATCCGGTAGGCGAAGTTCGACACCTTCGCGTAGCGCGCCACGTCGGAGAGATCGGGACAGAGGATCGCCAGGGGCTTTCGCCGGTCGCGGTTCTTCACGCCGTACAGCCGGTCGATCGCCTTCTTCGAGTTCAGATCGCAGCCCACCCCGTAATACGTGTCCGTGGGGTAGGCGATGAGGCCGCCGTCTTCCAGGACCTTCACCGCGCGCTCGATGGTGCGGGGCTGGGGGTGGACGGGATCGACCTCGACTATCGGTGCTGACGCCATGATGCGGCGGCTGTAGCTGAAGTCCTCAACGTTTGCAGGACTTCCAAACAGGGAGGAACACCTGCCGGTCTGCGTCGAGGGAATAGTCGACCCACTGACAGCGCTCGCCCACCATCGTGGCGGAGACCGCCCCGCCCCAGTCTGCGTGCAGCCTCACCCGGCCCACGCCCTTCGCGTCGAAGAGCACGGTGGAGAGGCGCGGCTTGCAGGCGTCGGCGCCGCCCTTCTGCACGAAGATCACCGCGGCGGGCTTTCCCTTCGTGAGAAACCAGAACTCGCCCTCGGCGGCGTCGGGCTTCGCGTCGCACCACTTCCTGGGCTGTCCCGCGAGCTCGAGCTTGAAGCCGTCGACCAACTCGGGCGCGGTGCAGCTCACCTTCGGCTCGAAGCGCGAGGTGCTCAGCTGCTTCATCACCTCGGTCAGCACCGCCTTGCGCCCGAAGAGCTTCTTCTCGGCGCCCGGCGCGCGATCGAGCGACTGCTGCAGCTGCTCCAGCACCCGCCCCGCCCCGCCCATCAGCCGCATCAGGTAGATGCCCTTCGGCTCGCAGCCTTCCCAGCTCGGCGCGATCACCTTGTCGGTGTCCGACACGCCTCCCTTGGGCGGCGCGTCGACCACGTTTCCGATGTGTCCCAACGGGGCCGAGATCTCACCGAGCGCGGGAGCGGGTGGCGCAGCGGAGAGAAGCAGGGTGGCGAGCAGTGTGAGCATGGCGCTCGCGCTCATAGCAGAACACCCGCGATCCACGCGGCGGCGGCGTCGAGGGTGGCCGACTCTCTCGCGCCGAAGTCGTGGCCCGCACCGCTCACCGGAAGGATCGTCGCCTCACCCGCGAAGCGGCGCAGCACCCTCAGCGGCCCCAGGGGATCCTTCGTGCCCTGGGCGATCCACGCAGGGCACTTCAAGGCCGCGAGCGCGGCTTCATCGAGGGGCCGCTTCTTTCCCGGGGGCCGAATGGGAAACCCCAGCAGCGCCACGCCGGCGAGCTGGCGACGGGCTGCGAGTCGAATCGCGAGGCGGCCGCCAAAGGAGCGGCCCACCACCAGCAACGGCCCGCGGAGGCCGGCGAGCTCGGCGTCGAGCCAGGCTCCGTATTCGTTCAGGTCTGGCGTGAGCTTGAGCCGTGGCGGCGCACGTCGGAGGCAGGTGAGCCCGAGCGGCTCGAGGCGTGAGGAGAGGCGCGTGAGGACCGGTTGATCGGCGCGGCCTCCGAAGCCGGGAAGGAGGAGCACGGTCTTCAGGTCTTGCCCCTCACCCCGAGATCATTTTCGCGCCCGCAACAACGTGGGCAGCGCGCCGGTGGGCTGGCCTGCGAAGGAGAAGAGCAGGCGCTCGCGGAACTGCTTGAGCCCCTCCCAGTCGATCTCGATGTGCCCGTGCGCCACCGGATCGCGCAGCGTCTCTTTGCCCCACGTCACGAAGCGCGCGAACTCGGTCCAGAAGGAGGACGGGAGGTCGAAGCTCGAGCTCACGTACTCGTTGAAGATCGAGAGGTACGGATCTTCCCGGCGCTCCAGCACCCGGCTGACCTCGCCCAGCGAAGGAGGCCTCGCCTTCTGCTCGCGATCGAAGGACTCGAAGAACCGATCGATGTACTCCACCCTGTTCCCGCGCCGCTCGCGCACGCCCGCTTCGAGGAAGCGCGCGCGCAGCCGGCGCTGATCGAGCCATTGATCGAACGGGTGAACGATCAGCTCGACCAGGCTGCGCTCGAAGGCGCCGGAGAAGAGCACCGCCACCGCCGCCGCGGGCAGCTCGGTGTACAGCGACATCTGGTAGGTGCGCTCGGCGACCAGCAGCATGTGGCGCAGGCGCTCGGGGCAGGCCACCTTGCCGAACGCCAGCTCGAGGTTTTCGTTCGCCTTGCCCTCGATGTCGCGATCGCGCTCCTCGAGCTCGTGGCGCACCTGCTGCGGCGCCGCGGACACCAGCGCCTCGGCCCGCAGCGCGGCCGCTTTCGCCTTCGCTTCGGCGCTGGCCCGCTCGGCCTTGAGCCGCTCCACCTCGCGCCTGAGGCGATCGACCTCGGTCTCGCGCACCAGGAAGCGGCGGCGCAGGGCCTCGGCCTCGGCCTTCGCGGCGCCCACCCGTTCTTCCGCCGACGCTTCCAGCGCCTGGCGCCAACCCAGTCGTCGCGCCGTGAGCTCGAGCGCGCGCTTCGCCTCGGGCTCCTCGGGATCGAGCTCGAGCGCCCGGCGGAAGTGGGCCTCGGCTTCCTCGAAGGCGCCCGCCTCGGCCGCGAGGTGGCCCCGATCGACGAAGGGCCCGGCGCCCACCCGGGGGATCGAGGCCTCGGGGAGCGCACAGGCCGCCTCCAGCTCGGTGCGCGCTTCCTCGCCCCGCTTCAAGAGCCGCAGCGCGCGGCCTTTGGCGGCGTGGAAATCGAATTCCCAGCCGGTCTCCGACACCTTGTTGAGCTGCGCGGCCTGCACCAGCAGCGCGAGCGCGCGCGCCGGTTCGCCGCGGAGGTTTGCGATCTGCGCGAAGACCAGCAGATCCTCCGACTGCGGATCCTGCGCGAGGCGCCGCGCGATGGCGGCGTCGACCTGGGTCTTCTCCCCCGCCAGCTCGCCCGCGTAGGCCATGTGCGCGAGCTGGTAGGGCTGCAGCTGGCCCGCGGCGTCGATGCCGGTCCAGGCCTCGAAGGCGCCCCTGGCGTCGCCCCGCAGCAGCTTCACGTCGGCTCGCAGCGCGCGCGCGGTCCACACCAGGGTGGGCGCCGCTTCGGAGCCTTCGATCTGGGCGGCGATGCGATCGGCGTCGTCGGTCTGACCGCGGCGCAGCTTCACCATCGCGAGCACGAGCCGGGTGTCGGCGCCGCCCCCCACCAGCATCGCGCGCGCCAGCTGCGCTTCCGCTTCTTCCGCGCGGCCCAGGCGCAGCAGCGCGCCGGCGAAGTACGTGAGCACCTGGGGATCGCGCGGCCGCGCCTTCTTCACCCGGCCCAGCAGCTCGATCGCCTTGAGCGGCTCGTCGGCGTCCACGTAGAGGCAGCCGAGCCGCGCCTCGAGCTCGCTGTGGCCGGGGTGCTGCGCGAGCCCGGCCTCGAGCACCGCGCGCGCCTCGTCGCGCCTGCCGAGCTGACGCAGCGCCTCGCCCAGCAGAGAGGGCACGGCGGCTTCCTTGAAGCCCGCCTGCGCGACCTCGCGCACCAACTTCTCCACGGCCTGCCACTCACCCCGCTCGGAGTGCAGGCGGGCCTGTTCCAGCAAAGCGATCGCCCTGCGTTTGTTCAGCCCGGACACCGCGGGCACCCTACTCGGTCCGCCGCCGGAAGAAGTCGCGCGTGACGACCTCCGGGGGGCGCTCAGGTGGGGGGGCGGGGGCCTGCCCGTGGGGGGCTTCCCCCTGGAGCGCGGCCAGCAGCTCGGCGCGGGTCTTGAGCCCCGAGGCGGCGGTGCCCAGGCGCCCGCGTGCCAACGTCAACAACTCCCTCAACGTCAGGCCGGTCAGGTCCTCCACGGGGCGCACTTCTCACTGACCGGGTTGGCGGTCAACGTGCCAACATGGGCCCCCGCCCGTGAGCGACTTGCCGCGACTGCTGCTGTGCTGCTTCGACGTGGTGCCGGCACCGACGGCGATCTCACGTCGACTGACGGAGTACCTCAAGGGGCTCTCCGAGCGGTACCAGGTGGTGGTGTTGTCCGTGAAGACGCCGGATCACACGCACATCGAGCGCTACCAGGGCGCGCGGCTGCTGCGGGTGCCGGTGGGCTCAGGCGATCTCGCCGCGCGGGTGCAGGCGTTCGATCGCGCGGTGCGCCGGCAGCTCGACAGCGAAGAGTACGTGATGGTGCACTTCTTCGATCCGTTCGGCGGCTACGCCCTGTGCGAGCGGCGCTCGGAGTTTGGCTACAAGCTCGTCTACGACGCCTGCTCGCTGCCCTCGGTCGATCTGCCCTTCCTGGTGAGCGAAGCCGAGGCGAACCGCCGCTTCATCGCCCGGGTGCGCAGGCAGGAGCTCTTCTGCCTGATGAACGCCGACGTGGTGATCGTCGCCAACGAGCTCACCCGCGACTTCGTGGCGGGCCTGGGCGTGCCGCGCGAGCAGGTGCAGGTGTTGCCCGCGCCGGTCGACCTCGGACCCTACGATCCCAGGATGATGGGGGTGCCCGACGCCACGCCCATGAAGCTGCTGCACCTGGGCAACCAGAGCAACGCGCAGGATCTGACGACCCTGCTCGAGGCGATGCAGCTGGCCCTGCAGACCGTGGACGTGCGGCTCACGGTGCTGGGCCCGAGGGACGAAGAGCACCAGGCGCGCCTCGAGGAACAGGTCGCCGCGCTCAAGCTCACCGGGAAGGTCGACTTCCAGCCGCCGGTCGCGCACGACGATCTGCACAAGGTGCTGGCCGCGGCCGACGTGGGGCTGCTGACGCTCTCCGACGTCGAGCGGAACAGCCGGGTGGGCTCGCCGCTCTCGCGCCTGGGCGAATACCTGGCCGCCGGCCGGCCGGTGATCGCCGCCGACGTCGCCGCCGCGCGCGCGCTGCTGCCCGATGACGGCGTGGTGCTCTACCGCCCGCAGGACAAGCACTCGCTGGCCGACGCCATCGTCACCCTGGCCACCGAGCCGAACCGGCGCGTGAAGCTGGGCGCGGCGGCGCGCGCGGCGAGCCTCGAGCGTGACGGCGCCAAGGTGCGCGCAGACCTGGTCGCCATCTACGTCACCTTGAGCGGCACCGGCGTGCGCGCCGTCGGCGACGCCGACGCCACCAACCCCGACGAGGTCACCCAGCTCGGCCGCACCAGCCTCGAGGAGGAAGACACCCAGCAGCGCAAGGCGCAGGCCGCGGCCGATCAGCCCTCGGGCACCAACAAGGTAGGGACGGACCCCGCGATCGCGACCGAGGAGACCTCTCCGGAGGCCTCAGCCGCCGGGCTCGATCGGGCCCCCAGCGTGATGGGCGTGCCGCTGCGCGAGGAAGAAGAGCCGCCCGTGGTGGTCGGCACCGCCGTGCGCGA
>VFKJ01001026.1 GCA_009885595.1 Myxococcales bacterium
CTGTCGGAGATTCGCATGGGCATGGGGGCTCAATCCTCAAACGGTCAGCGTTGGGTCACAACGCTCCATTATCGACCGGGCGCGTCACAGAGTTGTGCGCAGATGTGGGCCTACCTGGAATGAAATGGAATACCGGGCACTTGCATCGACAGTCGCTGTCCGGCGTCCAGCTGCCCCAGGAAGCCCAGCAGCCCATCGAGGATGGTGAAGGGGTGGGGCGGGCAGCCCGGAATGTAGAGGTCGACCGGCACCGCCGAAGCCGCGCCGTCGCACGCCTCCGGGTGGCCCACGTACGGCCCGCCGGAGATGGCGCACGCTCCCACCGCGATCACCAGCTTGGGGGCAGGCACCGCGGCCCAGGTCTTCTCCAGCGCGGCCTTCATGTTCTGCGTCACAGGCCCGGTGATCAGCAGCCCATCGGCGTGGCGCGGCGAGGCGACGAACTGAACGCCGAAGCGCCCCAGATCGAACGCGATGGTGTTGAGCACGTTGACGTCCGACTCGCAGCCGTTGCACCCGCCCGCGCTCACCTGCCGCAGCTTCAGCGAGCGGCCGAACAGCTTCTTCATCGCCTGGTCGAGCGCGAGCGCCCGCGGCTGGAAGTGCTCCCGGTACAGCAGCTCGTCGCGCGTGCGCGAGGCGAGCCGATACTCCGCGTCGTGGGTCACCGCCCCCGAGGGGCAGGCGTCGGCGCAGTCGGTACAGAACAGACAGCGCCCCAGATCGACGGTCGGGCCCGCCGCCTCCATGGCAATGGCCTGGGTGGGGCAGGCCTCGACGCAGGCGCTGCAGCCCTCGCCGCACTTGCTGGCGTCGAGCACCGGCGGACCGCGGAAGCGATCGGACAGCACCGGAGCGACCTTCGGCCACGCCGTGGTGCGGTGTCCCTGGTGGTAGCGCGCGAGGAGGAGCTTGAGCATGGGACCCTAGAGATCGAAGCCGCAGTACGAGAGGTTGAAGCTCTTGTTGCAGAGCGGGAAGTCGGAGATCTGCTGCCCGCGCATCGCCAGCAGCAACGCGCTCCAGTTGTGGAAGGACGGATCGACCACCTTGTACGAGGCGAAGCGTCCTGCCGCGTCGGTGCAGGCCACGTGGCAGATCTCTCCGCGCCAGCCTTCCACCAGGCTGACCGCCAGCGTCTGCACCGAGAGCGGGCCCACGGTCGCCTTCACGGGCCCTGGCGGGAGCGCGCTCAGCAGCTCGCGCACGAAGATCCCCGAGCGCTCCAGCTCGAGCTGCCGCAGCCGCGCCCGGGCGTAGACGTCGCCGACGCTCAGCACCGGCACGGTGAGCTGCTTGAAGCGATAGAGGCCCGCGGGCTGATCCTTCCGCACGTCACGCGCCAGGCCCGAGGCGCGCGCCGCCAGGCCCACCACGCCCAGGGACACCGCGTCCTCCTGCGAGAGAATGCCCGTCTCCTCGAAGCGGACCTGCACGGACGCCGCGCTCCACAGCAGCTGCACCGCTTCTCTCGTCTCGCTCAGCGCGCGCTCGAGGCGCTCCAGCAGCTTGCTGACTCGCTTGGCGTCGAGGTCGAAGGCCACGCCTCCCGGCCGCACGAAGTTGCGCCCGAAGCGGCTCCCGCACAGCTCGGCGGTGAGGTTGAGGAAGTCGCCCCGCAGCCGCCCGCAGAACGAGGCGGTGGGAAGAAAGCCGATGTCGCCCGCCAGCGCGCCCAGGTCGCCGGTGTGATTGGCCAGCCGCTCCAGCTCGAGCGCGATGGCCCGCAGCGCCTGCGCCCGCGCCGGCACTTCACAGGCGCTCAGCGACTCCAGCAGCTCGCAGTACGCCAGCGCGTGGCCCACCGAAGTGTCGCCGGCCAAGGTCTGCGCGTAGTGCAGCGAGCGCGGGTTCGGCCCGCCCACCAGCGCCCGCTCGACGCCGCGGTGCTGGTAGCCCAGCGAGAGCTCGAGGTGCAGCACCTCTTCCCCGTGACACTGAAAGCGGAAGTGGCCGGGCTCGATGATCCCCGCGTGCACCGGGCCCACGCCCACCTCGTGCACCTCGTCGCCTTCCACCCGGTAGAAGTCGATCACGCCGGCGGCGGGCCGGGGCTCTCCGCGCTCGCGACGGGGCGGAGCGAAGCGCACCGGCTTGAGCCAGGGGTGGCCCTCGGGTGTCAGGCCCCACGCCTCGGAAAGCTCGCGCTCGAACAGGTGCACCTGCGGACAGGTGAGGGTGAGCGACGGCCACGCGGTGACTCCGGGCTCCGAGCGGAAGACCGCCAGCTCTCCGTCGTCATCGAAGGCGAGCACCGCCACCAGGCAGAGCGGGCCGCCCTCTTGCGGCAGCGCGAAGAGCGAACACACCCGCGCCCCGTCGGTCACCGCTTCCTCGAGCGCGGCGAGGAACCGCTCTATCGGCAGCGGCGGGACCTCGGCCAACCGCACCGAGCCGCCGTTCCAGGTGGTGACGCTGGTGGGCTCCGTCATGGCACCCCCACGCCCGCCGCCTCGCGCAGCAGCGCCTCCAACGGCGGAGGCAGGTAGAGGCCTAAGCCCAGCGAGCACGCCAGGAAGATCACGATCGGCGCCAGCAAGAGGAAGCTCTCCTGCCGGTGCGGGCGCTCGAGGTGCGCGGGCGGCTTGCCCTGCACCACCGAGAGCACGGTCGACGACATGCCCACGAAGATGATCAACAGGAACGTGAGGAAGAGCGCGGTCACCACGTAGCGGCCTTCCCGCACCGCCACCTCGAGGATGGTGAACTCGCTCACGAAGGGCCCGAAGGGGGGAGAGCCAGTGATGGCGATGAAGCCCAAGAGGAAGAGCGAGGCCGACCAGGGCACCAGCCGCAGCGCGCCGCGCGTCTCTTCCACCGACTTGGTGGCGTAGGCCCGGTGAATGTTGGCCGCGGAGAGGAAGAGCACGCCCTTGGTCATGCCGTTGTTGAGCAGGTGCAAGAGGCTGCCGAAGGTGGCGTTGCCGCCCAGGCCCATGCCCAGCACCAGGATGCCCATGTGCTCCACGCTCGAGTACGCCAGCAGCCGCTTGTAGTCGTGCTGCTTCACCATGAAGGCCGCCGCCACCCCCATGGACAGCAGCCCGAAGCCCACCATCAGCTCGCGCGCGAAGGCCGCTTCGCCCGCGGCCACGCAGAGGTGGAAGAAGCGCAGCACCGCGAGGAAGGCGCAGCTGGTCATGCTCCCCGCCAGCAGCGCGCCCACCAGGCCCGGCGCCTCTCCGTAGGCGTCAGGCTTCCAGGTGTGCATGGGGGCCAGGCCCATCTTGGTGCCGTAGCCGATGAAGGTGAGCACGAAGGCGGTGCGCAGCCAGGGGCGACTGAGCGAGGGAGCGATGCGCTCGAGGTCTTCCAGCCGCAGCGAGGCGACCAGGTTCTCGTGCAGCTCCGCGTAGGCGAGGAAGAGCGAGCCCAACAGCGCCAGCGCGATGCCCACCGAGCCGATCAGCAGGTACTTCCACACCGCCTCCAGCGAGCGGGCGTTGCGGTTGAAGTAGATCATCGGCGCGGTGGCCAGGGTGCTCGCCTCCAGCGCGACCCACATCAGGCCCAGGTGGTGCGAGAGCAGCACCGCGTTGGTGATGCCGGGGAAGACCAGCAGGCAGGCCACCATCACCCGGTTGGGCCGCTCGGCGCGCAGGTGCAGGTAGGCGGGCGCGTAGATCGAGAGCAGCGCGAACAGCACCGCGCCGAAGCCCAGGAAGAGCTTGCCCAGCGGGTCGAGCGCGAGCCAGCCCTCGGCCGCGGGGGCGGCGTCGAAGAAGATCGCCGCCAGCGCGAGAAAGAGGTTGAGCGCTCCTCCCAGGGGCAAGAGCCAGGCGCGGTCCTTCCCCGAGGGCAGGGCGAAGGCCAGGCCCGCGAGCGCCGGGGTGACCAGGATGAGCGCCAGCAACATTCGCTACTCCTCCCGGAGCGCGGTGAGGCGCGAGGTGTCCAGCGAGGAGAACTCGCGGTTGATGTGGTTGATGATGATGCCCATCACGAAGATGGCCACGAAGAGATCGAGCAGCACGCCCACCTCGACCAGGAAGGGCATCGCCTCGAGCAGCATCAGCCCCATCACGTAGATGCCGTTCTCCAGCACGAGGTAGCCCACCACCTGGGTGATGGCCTTGCGCCGGGTGATCAGCAGCAGGAAGCCCGCCAGCACCGTGGCCAGCGACGTGGGCACCAACAGCGAGCCCGCGTGCTGCGGCGCCAGCGGCAGGGTGGAAGAGAACACCAGCGCGCCGCCGGTGGTGACCGCGCACAAGAGCAGCGAGGGCATGAAGCCCACCAGCGGCTCGACCTCGCGGCGGATCGCGCCGCCCCGCATCGCCTTCATCAACATGCGGGGAATGAGCAGGCCCTTCACCAGGCCGGCCACCAGCGCGATGAGCACGATCTCCAGATCGAGGTGCGCGTGCACGGACACCGCGAGCAGGCCCAACACCACGCCCTGCATCGCCGAGCCGTTGATCACCGCGCGCACCCGGCTGGCGCCCAGCATGAAGAAGTTCAAGAGCAACACGATGACGAGCAGGGTCGACGCGAAGCCCATGGGTCAGCTCCCCAGGATGATGCCGAACACCGAGAGGATGGACGAGGCGACGAGCAGCCTCGGCACGTGCAGCAGGCGCAGCCTCGCCATGGTCGATTCCAGCACGCCTACCCCCATCGCCAAGGCCACCACCGCGCCCAGGAAGAGCACCCAGTCGGCCTCTGGGTTTCCGGTGGTGACCGGGAAGGCCACGTTCACCACCAGCGAAGCGAAGACGAAGAGCTTGAGCGCCGCGCCGTACTGAATGAGGCCGAAGGCCGGGCCGCTGTGATCGAGCACCATCACCTCGTGAATCATCGTCAGCTCGAGGTGGGTGGCCGGGTCATCCACCGGGATGCGGCTGTTCTCCACCAGCAAGAGCGCGAAGAAGCTGACCGCCACCATCACCAGCGCCCCGGGGGTGGCCTCCCAGGCGCGCGCGGTGCCTTCGGTCGACAACATCAGGTCGAGGGAAGCGCCGGTGGCGTGGCGCACCAGCACCATCAGCCCCAGGAAGAGCCCGGGCTCGGCCAGCGCCGAGAAGGTCGCCTCGCGGGCCGCGCCCATGCCCTCGAAGGACGAGCCGGTGTCGAGGGCGGCGGCGACGGTGAAGAAGCGGCCCAGCCCCAGCAGCCCGGCGAAGACCAGCACGTCTCCTCCGAAGGCGAGCGGGGCGCGGTGGCTGCCCAGCGGCATCAGCACCATCGCCAGCGCCACCGTGATGAGGCCTACCACCGGGCCCGCGCGGAAGACCCAGGTGGTGGTGCGGCTGAAGACGAACCCCTTGCGGAAGAGGCGGAGCAGATCGCGGTACGGCTGCAGCACCGGGGGGCCCACCCGCCCGCCGAAGAAGGCCTTCACCTTGCCGATGATGCCCAGCAGCAGCGGGGGAAAGCTCACCGCGATCGCCAGGTGCAGCAGCAGGCGCAGCAGGAAGCTCACCATCGCCAGGCGCGAGAGCGTGTGCAGCACCTCGATCACGGCGCGCCTCCGCTGCGCAGGCTGACCCACAAGAGCGCCGCCAGCACCGCGGCGAAGACGTAGGTGAGGTAGGCGGTGAGCACGCCGCGCTGCACCCAGGCCAGCGACGCCAGCCAGCCGGCGACGCGGGCGAAGGCGGGCTCGTACCAGCGGCGGGTGAGCGGATCGCGATCGTCCGCCGAGAAGCGCGCGGCGCCGGGGAAGAGGCCCACCGGCTTCACCCTGGTGACGCGAGGGCCCAGCATGGCCGGCAGCACCTGCTCGGAGGCGAGCTCGGAGAAGGAGCGCGCCCCGTACTGCATGCGCGCGGTCGGCTCGGGGTAGCCGCAGCCCCAGGTGTCATCTTCCGTCACCGGGCGGCGCACCACGAGGCCCAGGAAGAGCCGGCCGCCCAGCAGCACCACGGCCCACAGCGCGAGGTTGAAGGCGCCCAGCCTGCCCAGCGAGAGCTGGTCGGCCGGAAAGAGCGCGGGCCCGCCCACCTGCGCGCGCACGCCGTCCAGCGCCGCCAGCACGAAGCCGGGGAACACCGCCATCGCCACGCACAGCCCCGCCAGCACCAGCATGGGCACGGTCATCCAGCGGCTGCTCTCGTGCGCGTGGCGCGCCACGTCGCTGCGGGGCTGGCCCAGCAGCACCACTCCGTAGAGGCGCACGAAGGCCAGCGCCGCCAGCGCGGCCACCAGCGCCAGCATGCCCACCAGCAGCAGGGGAAGGGGCCCCGCGCCGTCGGCCCCCAACCGCAAGAGCGAGAGGTAGAGCAGCCACTCGCTGACGAAGCCGTTGAGCGGCGGGAGCGCGGAGAGCGCCAGCACGCCCACCGTCATCGCCACCGCGGTGACCGGCATGCGGCGCGACAGCCCGCCCAGTTGCTCGAGATCGCGCGTGCCGGTGCCGTGGAGCACGCTGCCCGCCACCAGGAACATGCCGCCCTTCATCACCGCGTGATTCCAGACGTGCATCAGGGCGCCCGCCAGCGCCAGCGCCGAGACGCGCGGGTGGCCGCGGCTGCCGGCCCAGAAGGACACGCCCAGCCCCACCGCGATCACCCCCACGTTCTCGATGCTCGAGTAGGCGAGCGCGCGCTTGAAGTCGCGTTGGTAGAGCGCCACCACGATCGCCACCAGCGCCGAGGAGATGCCGAGCGCCACCAGGGCCGGGCCCCACCAATCGGCGCGCGTGCCCAGCAACTGGAAGACGCGCAAGAGCCCGTAGAAGCCCACCTTGAGCAGCACCCCGGAGAGGATGGCCGAGACGTGAGAGGGCGCGGCCGCGTGGGCCTCGGGCAGCCAGACGTGCAGCGGCACGAAGCCGGCCTTGGAGCCGAAGCCCACCAGCGCCAGCACCGCCACCGCCACCGCGGCCGAGCCCACCGGCGGCGTCTGCGCGAAGGCCGCGAAGTCGAAGCTGCCGGCCGAGGCCTTGAAGAGCAGGAAGAGCACGAACAGGCACATCGCGCCCAGGTGGGCCACCACCAGGTACACCCAGCCCGCGCGCAGCGCCTCGGGGCGATCGTGCTCGAACGAGACCAGCAACGCCGCGGCGATGGCCATGGTCTCCCACGCCACCAGGAACAGCACCGCGTTCCGCGCCAGCACCACCATCACCATGCTGGCGATGAGGAGGTTGAAGCCGAAGAAAGGAAAACCCAGGCGGCGCGTGTCCGCGAAGAGGAGCAGGTATTCGCGGCCGTACACGGCGGCCACCGCGCCCAGCACCAGCATCGGCAAGAGGAAGAAGGCGGTGAGGGGGTCGAGCCCCACGGCCAGCGTCCCGCCCGGCAGCGACCAGGACGCCGAGGCCTCGCTCGAAGCACCGCCGGCCAGCACCCGCACCGTGGGCCACAGGCCCAACAGCGCGCCCAGCACCACGCCTGAGGCCGCGACCGCGCCCGCCACCTGCGGCTTGCGAGTCAGCCCCAGCGCCACCAGCCCGCTGACGACCAGCACCACCACGCAGAGGACGACGCCCAGCACGCCTGCGATCATCGCTGGCCTCTCACGGCGGCGCCCGCCTCGGCCAGTTCCGCTGCGGCGACGTCAATGCGCGCCGCTTCGGCCACCAGCCGCTCGAGGGGCGCCCGGTCCTCGAGCGCCTGGCGAAAGGCCTCGTCGTGGAGCGCCATCATCAGCTCGGAGACGAAGTGCAGGTGCGCGCGGGTGGTGGGCGTGGCGACGAAGAAGAGGGTGTGCACCGGCTTGCCGTCGGGGGCGTGGAAGTAGTCGACCGGGTGCCCGAGGTACCAGGTGGCGACCGCCGCCGGGGCGCCGCGGGTGACGATGGGCGTGCGCACGTGGGGAATGGCGATGCCCTCGCCCAGCCCGGTCGGTCCCAGCGACTCGCTGGCCAGCAGCAGGTCCTTGACGGTGTTCTTCTCGGCGGCGGTGAGCCCGGTGCACGCCTCCACCAGCAAGGTGAGCAGCGCCTGGCGCGTCTGCGGGCGCTCGAGCGTGTGCACGCCGCCCGCCTGCAGCGCCTGGGCGAGGGTGGCGCCGTGACCGCGCGCGTGGCGCAGGCCGTTGGGGGAGAGCTTGTGGCCGCGGGCGATGGCCCACTCCAGCACTTCGCTGCTCGACAGCCGGTACTGTTCGTTGACTCGGAGGAACGGGATGGCGCCCTCCCGAATCCAGCCCCAGACCGTTTCTTCCGTGACGTC
>VFKJ01001145.1 GCA_009885595.1 Myxococcales bacterium
GCGACGGGTGGCGGCACTGCGACGGGCGGCGGCGGCGGTACCACCGCGACCACGGCGGCTCAGATCGCGGCGGTGCGGGCGGCGGCCGACCTCGGCACCGGCTCGGTCTCGCTGCCGGTGCAAGGCGCGCTGGTGACCTTCGTGAAGCCCCTGGTGCCCGACGCGGGCGCGACCACCGATCCCGCCGGGTTCATCGTCCAGGCCGGGAACCTCGGGCCCGCGCTCTTCGTGAGCGTCGACGCCACGTCGCTCCCGACCTCGGTGGGAGACCTGATCGACTTCACCGTCACCTCTGTGACCCGGAGCGCGCAGCTCCGGGTGGCGTCGTCCATCACGGGCTTCGTCAAGCAGAGCAGCGGCAACGCCGTCTCGGGGCTCGCGCAGAACGCGTCGACGGTCGACTTCTCGCAGGCCGTGATGATCGACGATCGCGAGTGCGAGCTGCTCTCGCTGTCAGGCACCCTGGCCACCGAGCTGGGCTTCGCCGGCGGCGGCTACCAGTCGGCGGGGCTGGTCACCGCCGGGAGCCTCGATGCGGGCGCGCTGAAGCTGAGGGTTCCCGATGCGCTGGCCGTCAGCGAAGGCCTGGGCACGGGTTGCAGCGTGCAGCTCACCGCCGTCCCCCTGTGGCGCTTCAACACCCAGGCCCAGCCGTCCGCGTTCTCTTCCGGCGCGCTGGCCGGCTCGAGCTGCCCGGCTCCGCAGCTGATCTCCGCGGCCGCGATCTCGCCGACGGGCGTGCGGGCGACCTTCAGCCGCCCGATGAATTCCGGCACCATCTCCACCTCGACCCTGACGATCGCCGGGCTGAACGTCACTCAGGCGACCGCCGTCTCGAGCTCGATCTGGAACCTCACCACCGACGCCCAGACCTCGGGCGCGGCGTACACCCTGACCGCGGCCACCACCGTCACCGACGTGCGCGGCACCCCGATGAGCTCCACTGGGCGCACCGCGAACTTCACCGGCTACCAGACGCCTGCCAGCCCGATCGTGATCAATGAGGTCGACTTCGACAACATCGGCACCGACAGCGCGGAGTTCATCGAGCTGTTCAACCCCTCGGCCAGCACGGCCAGCCTGAGCGGGCGATCGATCGTGTTGGTCAACGGCTCAGGGGGCGCGAGTTACCTCACCGTCGATCTCTCGCCCGCGGGCTCGATGGCCGCAGGAGAGTACCTGGTGCTCGCTTCCGCCACGACGCTGGCCGCGGTGCCCGCGAGCGCGAAGAAGGTGACCATCGCCGGTACGACCAACCTCATCCAGAACGGGCCGGACGCAGTCGTGCTGATCGACACCGTGACCTCCGCGGTGCTCGACAGCCTCTCGTATGCAGGCAGCACCACCTGGAACTCGCCTGTCGGCGCGGTGGTGGTGCAGGAGGGCGCCGCTTCCACCAGCGCGCTCGCTGACAGCAACGCGGCCAACCTGAGCGTGTGCCGCATCCCCAACGGGGGCGACACCAACCTCAACGCCTCGGACTTCGCGAACTGCTCCGCGCCCACGGCGGGCGTGGTCAACGCGCCCTGAACCGCGTCTGCCCCTCACCCCGACCCTCTCCCCTGCAGGGGAGAGGGAGGCTCAGCCGTGATCGTCAGGCCCCAGGCCGGCCAGGGTGACGAGGTTCCGTGGGTGGAACGCGCCGCCGCGCGCCTCCAGCACGCGCTCGCTCCACTGTTGCGGCACCGCGTTCTCTCCGAAGATCGCGCCGAACAACGCGCCCGTCACCGCCGCGTTGGTATCGCTGTCCCCGCCGCGATTGACGACGTCCACGATCGCCGCCTCCAGTGAGGGGGCGTGGAACAACTCCCAGAACGCGAGCCGGTACGTGATGCGTATCGAGGTGGGCCAGGGGAAGAAGAGGTGCAGGTCGGGCCCGTAGAGCTCGGGATCGTCCTGCTGCGCGTACTTCAGATCCTCCCGCAGCCAGTCCGCCGCGTCCTTCGTCTGCGACACCCAGTCTGATTCCTTGCGCCCCAGCATCGCCGCCGCGAAGGAGAGCTCGGCCTCCGCCACCTTCAGCAGCTCCGCGGGGTCGAGCCGCTCGGCCGGGGTGGAGATCGCCGCCGCGATGATCCCGTTGAAGGTGGCGCACGCTAGCTGGCAGATCGGATCGAAGTGGGTGATCGCGGCGTCTTCCATCGAGGCGATCACCCGCTCCTCGCGCTTGGAATGAAAGAACGCGCCGATGGGCACCGTGCGCGCGAGCGGGGCGTTGTCCTTCACCTTCTGAAAGCCCTCGAGCCACACCTGCCGCCCCGAGTACTCCGGCGAGCGGCCGTCGACGATCAGCTCCAGCGCCGCCTTCACCGCGTCCGGCACGTCGACCGCGTTGGGCAGCCAGCGCGCGTAGGCCTTGCCTGTCTCGTAGAGATCGTACCGGCGCAGGTTGCGCAGGGTCACCGAGAGCACCTGCGCCAGCTCGCAGCCCCAGGTCACCTGGCCGGGCAGCAACTCGAAGCGGCCTCCACCGCGCGGCTCCACCACCGGCCCTTCGTTGAGCTCGGGAAACTGCGCCGCGGGGAGGTTGCGCTGCTCGTTGCGAATGCCCATCGCCTCACCGACGGCGAGCCCCAGCAGCGCCCCCTTCTGCCGCGCGCGGACCATCTCGGCGCTGGCGACGGTCGGTGCTTTGACCCTCTTATTCGTCGGCTTGCGCGGGGGAGGCGGGGGCATTCTTTTCTGGCCTGTTTAGCTGAAATGCCATGGGGTTACGGCGTCCGAGGCAATTCTGTGCGAAACTCTTTGCCGCTCTGTCAGACAATGTAGGCAGATTCTTCACCCGAATTTCCGCGAGAGGCTTCCATGTCGATTGATTCGATCCGCAGTGCTCTGAATACGGCGCTCACCAACAGGCGCGTCACCCGCGACGAGATCCGAACGATGGTGAAGTCCGCGCAGGACGGCGGCGGCATCGACGCGGCGGAGAAGGCGGAGCTGGCGGCGATTCTGAGCACGCACGGCTCGAAGTTCACCGTCGCGGCGAAGCGCGAGTTCACCCGCCTGCTGGGCGGGACCGCGATCGTGACGCCTCCGGTGACGCCTCCCGTGACGCCGGTGACGCCTCCCGTGACGCCGGCCGGCCCGGAGCGCGTGACCCTCGAAGCGACCCGCGCGCCCTGGACCACCACCTACTGGCCCATGGCCGGCAGCGGCAGTGACGTCGGCTCTGCCAGCAGCAACCTCTGGGCGAAGGACGGCGCGCTCAACAAGTTCGACAGCCTGCTCAAGGCGCGCGGCGCGACTGAGGGTGCGCGCAACTTCGAGCTCAAGCCCAACCTCAACTGGCTGGTGGGCAAGGAGGCGGGCCACTACATCCCGAACTCGAGCCTCTCGGAGACCGACGCGGAGACCACCACCGGGGTCGACTTCAACAACAACGGGAAGATCGACGCCGACGTGAAGTGGGACTTCATCGACAGCCACGGCCAGTTCGGCAAGGACGGCAAGACCGACAGCACGATGTCGGTGGGCTGGTGGGGCAGCTGCGACAAGGTCGCGCGCGCCGGCATTCTCTTCGAGGAGCCCAAGAAGGACGTCACCCTCAACGGCGTCACCTTCACCACCCAGGACATCAAGGGACTGCTCACCGTGCTCGCCGACAGCCAGGGCGGCGCCTCGGACTTCGTGGGGAACCGCTACGACGCCAACCCCGACACCGTGACGCTCAAGAACGGCCAGCAGCTCAAGGGCAAGATCACCAGCGACGTGAAGTTCGACGTCACCAGCCGCCGTCAGCAGGACTGGCAGATCACCGACAAGAACCTGCCCGACGAAGTGAAGATGACGCTGATGGACGGCACTGAGAAGACCTTCAAGAAGGCCGAGATCAGCTACGCCGCCCGCGAAGACAAGCGCGATGATCCGGTCCTGATGCACGAGACCATCAGCGCCTGGCTCAAGTCGGGCCGCCCGGCGGTGATGGACAAGGACTCTGGCGAGCACGTGTGGAACTACAACTTCTACAAGGCCGACGACGTCCTCTACAAGAACGGCCTCAAGCCGAGCTGGGCGAACGACGAGCTGCTCAAGAACGGCCACAACGGCCCCGCGGGCGACGGGAAGATCATCTGGGTCGAGCGCAAGGTCTCGCTCGGCGGTGGCGGCGGTACCGAGAACTACCGGTACTGGATGGAGGAGAAGAACGGCAAGCTCGTCAACGGCGGCTGGGATGCTTCCAGCGCGTCGCCCGACTTCCTCTGGCGTCCGCAGAGCGAGGCCGCGTTCGCCGGGAAGAACGAGCGCAACCCCTTCGTCGATCCCAAGCTGGTGAAGGAGATCTACGAGGCTTCGATCCGCTGAGCTGAGGTTCAGCTGGAACTTTCGCGGGGCCGGCACTCCACGGAGCACCGGCCCCGTCTTTCTTCAGCGCAACGTCAGCCGCAGATCCTGTCCGTCGCGGCGCACCGTCACCTCGAGTGAGCTGGTCTCGCTGCTGGGCTTGCGCACCCGGGCGAAGGCGTCGAGCGCGTCGCGGGTGGGCGCTCCGTCGATCGACACCACCAGGTCGCCGATGCGCATGCCCGCCTTCGCCGCCGGGCAGTCCGCCATCAGGAAGTCGACGCGCACGCC
>VFKJ01000937.1 GCA_009885595.1 Myxococcales bacterium
AAGGTGCGCATCTGCACCCGCGCCTACGAGCTGCTCACCGGCATCGGCTTCCCCCCCGAAGACATCATCTTCGACCCCAACATCCTCACCGTCGCCACGGGCATCGAAGAGCACAACAACTACGCGCTCGATTTCTTCGAGGCGACGAAGATCATCAAGGCCACCCTGCCCCACGCGAAGGTGTCGGGGGGCGTGTCGAACGTGTCGTTCAGCTTCCGCGGGAACAACCCCGTGCGCGAGGCGATCCACTCCGCGTTCCTGTTCCACGGCATCAAGGCCGGCATGGATCTGGGCATCGTCAACGCCGGCATGCTCAGCGTGTACGAGGAGATCCCCAAGGACCTGCTGCAGTTGGTGGAGGACGTGCTCTTCAACCGCCGCCCCGACTCCACCGATCGCCTGGTGCACTTCGCGGAAGCGCTCAAGGCGCAGCACGGCGGCGGCAGCAAGATCGAGGCGAAGGAAGAGCTGGCGTGGCGCAACGACACCGTCGCCGGCCGGCTCTCGCACGCGCTGGTGAAGGGCATCGACGCCTTCATCGAGGCCGACACCGAGGAAGCGCGCCAGCAGTACAAGCGCCCGCTCGACATCATCGAAGGCCCCTTGATGGACGGCATGCGGGTGGTGGGCGATCTCTTCGGCGCGGGGAAGATGTTCCTGCCGCAGGTGGTGAAGTCGGCGCGCGTGATGAAGCGCGCGGTCGCCTACCTCACCCCGTACATGGAAGAGGAGAAGCGCCTGGCGGTGGCGGCCGGCGGCACGGTGCGCACGCAGGGCAAGGTGCTGCTCGCCACCGTGAAGGGCGACGTGCACGACATCGGCAAGAACATCGTGGGCGTGGTGCTCGCCTGCAACAACTACGAGGTCATCGACCTGGGCGTGATGGTGTCGTGCGAGAAGATCCTCGCGACCGCGAAGGAACTGCAGGTCGACATCATCGGGCTCTCGGGCCTGATCACCCCCTCGCTCGACGAGATGGTCTCGGTGGCGAAAGAGATGACGCGCCAGGAGTTCACCGTGCCGCTGCTCATCGGCGGCGCCACCACCAGCCACCCGCACGCGTCGGTGAAGGTGGCGCCGCAGTATTCTTCCGGCGTGGTGCACGTGCTCGACGCCTCGCGCGTGGTGAACGTGGTGAGCGCGCTGCTCTCGCCCGAGCAGAAGCCCGCCTTCCTCGCCGAGGTGAACGACAAGCAGGCGAAGGCGCGCGCCGACTTCGAAGAGCGCCGCGTGCAGCGCAAGCTGCTGACCCTGGCCGAGGCCCGCGCGCGCAAGCAGCCGTCCGACTGGGCCACCCTCGACATTCCGATGCCCGAGCTCATCGGCACCCGCGCCTTCAGCGACGTGCCGCTGGCAGACCTGGTGCCCTTCATCGACTGGGGACCGTTCTTCAACGCCTGGGAGCTGTTCGGCGCGTTCCCGAAGATCCTCGAGGACGAAAAGGTCGGCGTCGAGGCCAGGAAGCTCTACGCCGACGCGCAGGCGCTGCTCGCGCGCATCATCAAGGAGAAGCGCTTCACCGCGAACGCGGTGATCGGCTTCTGGCCCGCGAACGCGGTGGGTGACGACGTCGAGCTCTACGCCGACGCGCAGCGCAGCAAGGTGCTGGGGCGCTTCCACATGCTGCGCCAGCAGGTGGAGAAGCAGCCCGGCCAGTTCAACCTCTCCCTGGCCGACTTCGTGGCCCCGAAGGACAGCGGGCGCCTCGACTACGTGGGCGGCTTCGCGGTCACCACCGGGCTGGGGGTAGAGGAGTTCGCCCACGCCTTCCGCAAGGCGCACGACGATTACTCCGCCATCATGGTGCAGGCGCTGGGCGATCGGCTCGCCGAGGCCTTCGCCGAGTACATGCACAAGAAGGCGCGCGAGCTCAGCGGCTTCGGCAGGACCGAGGACCTGAGCAACGAGCAGCTGATCCGCGAGCAGTACCGCGGCATCCGCCCCGCGCCGGGCTACCCCGCCTGCCCCGAGCACACCGAGAAGGGCACGCTCTTCCAGTTGCTCGAGGCCCAGAAGGTCGCGGGCATCACGCTGACCGAGAGCTTCGCGATGCAGCCGGCCTCGAGCGTGAGCGGCTTCTATCTGAACCACCCCGACGCGAAGTACTTCGGGCTGGGGAAGATCGGCCGCGACCAGGTCGAGGACTACGCCGCGCGCAAGGGCATGAGCATCGAGGACGCCGCGAAGTGGCTCGGGCCCTCACTCGACGAGTCGAGCAGCGGGAGCACCGTGGCCGCGTAAGTCACCCGGGAACGACCGTGGGACTACGAATCTCCTGCGGCGCGATCGAAGGCTTCCCTGAAGATGAACGTCGCGGCCTCCGTGAACGTCTTGCCTGATTCCTCCGATTCACTGCCGTCTGGCTGATGCCAAACGAGCTTCAAACGAGGCCCATCGAGGTGGAGGCGAATGAGCCTCTTTCGACTTGCTGGTCGCGGCGGCGAGTCGACGTGGAGAGCCATTCCCTCCGGTGCGTCGATGGCATCGGTGGTTCCGAGGCTGACGTGCGAGGCGAACGGACGCCCCTGCAACTGTCCGGAGAGTTCGATGACCGGTGTCATTCCGTTTCGAGCCTGCGCCATCGACGAAGCAGTCACCGAACCATCCTTCACGCTCACTCGGCCCGCGTCTGGGTGAATCCTCGCATTGAGTGATTGGGCAACGAGACGCAGCTCGCCCGCCAAGGCCGCAATCGCGCCCTGCCATTTCAGCAAGACCGCATCGTTGGCGGCATGCGAGAGATTGACGGCGCTCGCCATGTACTCGACCTCACGCTCGCGGGCCTCGAGAGCACCGCCCAGCCGCTCGTGTTCCTGGAGCGTCTTGTCCACGCAATCGCACCAGAGCGCGATGAAGTCGGTCAGGTCGCCCGTGCAGTGAGCTCGATCCAGCGTGGCGTAGTAGTCGGGCCTGCGATCCTCTGTGAGCAATGCAACCGGGTACCCCTTCCGAATGAGCACGAGATTGGCGAGCAGCCTGGCTGTTCGGCCGTTTCCATCTCGGAAGGGGTGGATGCCCACCATCCACGCGTGCGCGACTGCCGAGGAAACGATGGCATCGGTTTCGAGCACAGCCAGGTACCGGCCAAGCGCTTCCATCAGGCTCGGAGTCTGAAGAGAGGTCGGCGTGCGAAAGACCGCGCCTGCGACACGATTGTTCTCGGTCTTGTATCGACCAGGGAGCGACTCGTCCTCCCCCTGCATCACCAGGCCATGGATTTCGCGAATGTTCCGCTCGGAGATCGGCCCATCGCCTCGTCCGAGGTCTTCGACCCAATCCAACGCGTGCGCGAGGTTTCGGGCAGCGAGCACGTCGCGCAGAGGTTTCCCACCCACCGTGAGGCCATCGCCGATCACCACCTGCGTCTCATAAAGGGTGAGGGTGCTGCCTTCGATCGCGTTCGAGTGAAAGACGTGCTGGGTCCGAAACCACATACGGAGGCTCTGGAGTGTCGCCGAAGGCAACGGGTGCTGGCGGAGGCGCTGCACCCGTTCTCGCAGGGGGGTCACCCATCGCAGGACCTCGGCACTCCAGAAGAAGGGATGGGGAGCGTTTCCAACAGGTGCGAGCGAGCGGTCTGGATTCGTGTCGGACATGCGCCTCCACAGTACTGCCGCAGCTGGTATTGAGCACGGTTCGGCCAGCGCGGTCGGGGTGTGCCCAATCGACCAGCCGGAAGGGTGACCCTCGAAAGAGGGCTTCACGCTGTGACGGTGTGAACCACTATTCCCCTCGCGCTGCGGCGAAGTGAGGCAGATTCCGCCCCGCTTCACTCGCCTCGGGGGTCACACACATGCGGAAGATCGTGGCGCTGTTCGCAGTCGTCGGCTGCTTTGCGTTCGTCGGCTGCACCAAGAGCCAGTCGGAAAACTGCAAGAAGCTCATCGCCTGCTCGGAGGCGCTCAGCCCCGGCACCGGTGTGGCCATGGAGACCAGCTACGGCAAGGACGGCGCCTGTTGGAAGAACGGCGACTCGGCCGCTGCGTGTACCACCGCGTGCGACAACGCGATGGCGGGCTTCAAGGCGATGCCGGCCTTCGCCACCACCGACGCCTGCAAGTAATCGCTTTCGTCGGGGTGAAGGGGCGGGTCAACCCAGCGGCGCTTCCTTCAGCCAGCTGGCGTAGCCCGTCCACTTCGGGTCCGGCCGCGTCTCGTACTCGATGCGATAGCCCGCGTGCTTCAGCGTGAGCGCCACCGCGACCTTGCCGAGATCCGCGCCCTCACCGAAGTAGAAGTAGTACTCGCGCAGTCCCGGGGTGGCGTGGCGGCGCAGGTACACCGCCCACCCGTGGCCGTGCTCCTCGGCGAGCTTGATCAGATCTTCCTCGAGCGCGTCGAGCTTCGGCGCCTCGGTGGGCGACCAGAACGCGCCCTTGGGGTCTTCGCGGCACCACACGCCGAACCAGCCGATGTTCGGCAGCGCGGCCATCGGGGGCTCTCCGGCGAAGCGGTGATCGAGCAGCACCTGCGCCTTCTGGTCGCCAGTTCGGACTTCGAAGAATTTCCAGGTCACGCGGCGAGGTTAGCCAAAGCCGCGGTCACTGGCAGCGGATGTTGAAGGCTCAGCGCGGCTGGAGCGTGCCCGAGAGGCTCAGGGGCAACCCCAGCGGCGACGCGCTGCAATCAGGCGAGCGCGCCTCGAGCGCCACGCGCCCATCGGCGAGCTTCTTCGCGCTCCCAAAGATCTTCCGGCACACCGCCTGGGTCCGCAGCCGCCCGCTGAACGCGAAGAACGAGCAGCGGCTGTCGGAGAACTTGAGCGCCTCGTCGTCACGGCTCGCGTAGAGCTCGCAGAACGCCTTCGCGTCGGACGGATCTTCCAGGCGCAGCGTCACCCCGCCCACGGTGTTCGCGTGCGCCGACACCTTCAGCGTCAGCGGCCCTTCGAGCTTGAGCCCCAGCTGCTGCAGCGCCGCGGCGCTGAGCGAGTCGCGGGTGTCACCCTTCGCCGACACCGAGGCGGTGGCGCCCTCGAACTCCCAGCGGTCTGCGGGGTCAGCCCCCAGGAGCAGCAGCAGCGCGAGCGTCGTCATGCGCGAACTCTGTCACGAGCGGCCCCGAGGCGTAGAGTGCCCCCATGCTGCGCATTGGCCTCGGGGAGTTGCTGCTGCTCTTGACCTGCCTGGTCGGCGTGGCGGGAGGCGTCGTGGGTCTCGTGCTGCTGGTGAGACACCTGAGCTCCCGCCCGCGCCCTTGAGGCTTTAACGGGTCTGGACGAACGCCTCGATGGCCTCGAGGTCAGCCGAGCTCAGGCTGCGCTGATCGTGCTCGACGATGGTGAGCCGGTTGGTGAGCACCCCGCGCAGGGTGGGGGCCGTGCCGTCGTGCAGGTACGGCGCGGTGGCGAACGCGCCCGTGAGCGAGGGGGTGTCGAGCAGCGGCACGTTCGACAGCGTGGTCCGGTGCGAGAGCCCGTCGGTGAGCGAGGCGCCCACGTGGCAGCTCTGGCAGCGCGCCGCGAAGAGGGTCTCGCCGCGAGCGATCAGCCCAGGCGCGAGCCGGCCCGCCGCCGGGTTGTCCGGGGGAGAGACGGTGCCCATGTACGCGGTGAGGTCGCGCACGTCGGTCGTCGAGATTCCGCGCCCACCCATCTGGGTCACCATGCGCGAGGAGAACGCCGGGAGATCCGCCAGCGCGCCATCCCAGTGGTAGGGCGCGGTGGTGCCCACGCCCCACAGCGGCGGGGTGTTGCGCGCGACGGCGGTGCGCTGCACGTCCCACGAGTTGAAGGTCTGCTGCGGCAGCACCCACGAGAGGCCGTCCGCGCCGCCGTTCGGGTGGCAGCTCGAGCACGACACGCCACCGAACTCGGGCTCGGTCACGCGCGCATCGACGGCCGAATAGAAGAGGCGGCGCCCGCGCTCCACTTCGGGGGGCAGGGTGGGCCGGCCGAAGGGAATGACGTGCGTCTGGGTCAGCTGCCCGTCGACCGTCTCCACCACCGACACCGTGTAGTCGAGCGCGTTGTGCACCCAGGCGGTCTTGAGATCGCCGGCCACCGCGATGCCCGTCGGCCGCGCGCCCACCCGCACCACGTCGGAGATGCCGCGCTCCGGCACCCGGTACGACGGGTCCGTCCGGCCCAGCGCCGACACCACCGCGATGGAGTTCGAGTTGTGGTCCGCCACGAAGATCCACTGGCCCATGCCGTCGACGACCAGCGACGAGGGGGCGTCCATGCCGCTGTTCACCCGCGTCTCCTGGCAGCCCTGGTCGAGGTTGGTGGAGAGGAACGCCGCGGGGAAGTCCACGCTGGGAGCGCTGGTGGTGGTCAACCCATCCGAGGTGCGGGCCACGTCCTGCTTCACCTGGTCGTTCGCGGTGTCGATGGTGGCGAGCGCCGGCGCGACCGCGAGGCGCAGGGAGTTCTGCAGCTGCGTGCCCACCTGGTTGCCGAGCGACCCGGTGCGGCTCTGCACGTGCGCCACGTAGACGCGATCGCCTTCCGGCGAGAGGACCACGTCGGCGGCCTGCGCGGGGGTGCGGGTGGCGACGGTGCCGAACGCGCACTCCGCCTGCGCGGGCTGCTCGAGGGTGAGCGCCACCTTTCCGCCGCGATCCAGGTCCACCACGCGCACCGCGCCGCTGGTGAAGTCGGTCACGTAGAGCCGGCGACCGTCAGCCGCCGCGGTGACGGCCCAGGGCTGGCCGCCCACCTCGACCTCGCGCCGCACCTGCAGCGTCTTGGCGTCGAGCATCGACACCGTGCCCGACATCGAGTTGGCCACCACCAGCTGCGTCTTGTCGGCCGAGAGCGCCAGGCCCACGGGCTCCGCGCCCACCGTCGCGCTCGCCTCGACCACTTCACCGCCCGCGCTCAGCCGGCTCACGGTGCGCGAACCGCGGCTCGACACGTAGAGCGAGCCATCGGGCGCGACCAGCACCCGCTCAGGCTGGTGCGCCACCGGCGTCTGCCGCAGCACCTGGCGCGTCCTGGTGTCGATCACCACCAGCACGTCGTGATCGGCGTCGACCACGAAGAGCAGGGCGTCGTCGTTGCTCACCGCCATCGAGCCTGAGCTGCGCGGCGTGACGTTGGGCGGCGTACACGAGATGGCCGCGAGCAACAGCGGGACAGACCAGAGTCGAGACATGGGCGCTCCAGGGTTTTGGGAATTGGGAAAAGACTCGGGCGTG
>VFKJ01000873.1 GCA_009885595.1 Myxococcales bacterium
ATTCCCACCTTGTCGGCCAGCAGGTTGGGCCGATTGGGATCCTTCTCCTTGACCGTGTCGTCGTACGTGTCCTGAGCCAATGCCGAGGTGGCCAACAGGGCACCCGCGCACAACGCCAACGAAAGCACTTTCCTCTTCATGGTCCGCTCCTTGTTCCGCGTGAGAAATCACGCGTCGGCAACGGATGGTGCACTGGCCGGACCATGAGCCGAACGGTCAGCGGGGCGGCTCGACGCTGCACGGCAGCACGTCGCAGCTCTGCACGTACGCGCCGCCGGGCCCCACGAGCGTCGAGGGGATCCTGCGGCGCGGCGGGGCGAGCGTGCTCTCCGAGTTGAGCGCGTTGATCTCCAGCGCGAGATCGACGCAGTCCACCACCAGCAACGGCGTGCCGGGTTTCCACCACACGTGCTCGACCGGGCAGGGCGCTTCGGCCGGGGTCGACTTCAGGGTCACCGCGTCCACCACCGCGAAGCGGCCTCCCCCGAACAGCGCCACGTACGCGCCGTCACCGCTGGTCTGCAGCTGCACCCCCCGCGAGGCGGGGAGCGCGCGGGTGGCCGAGACCTCTCCGGTCGACGAGAGCGCGATCAGCGCGCCCGAGGGCTCCAGCCCCACCACGCCGCGCGCGGTGCCCACCAACGCCGAGGGAGAGAAGGCGCCCCGCTCGACGAACTGTCCGCCCTCGAGTCGCAGCAGCGACCTCGCCCCGCCGTCCGCGTGGCTGGTGGCGATCCACAACGCGCCCAGCCCGTCCCAGGTGGCGTGGGTGATGCCGCTGTGCGGCGAGCTCGTCGCCACCGGAGGAGTTCCCGCGCAGATCACCAACTGGCTGGCCGACCACGCGGCCACGCTGCTCGCGTCGCGGCTCACCGCGAAGCCCAGGCGCTCGGGGACCGCGCTCAACAGGCACGCGTTGAGCGCGCCGAACGCGGGGTCGGTGGTGGGCGAGGTGGCGAGGTAGGGAAGGCTGCTGACCGACAGGTACGTGATGCCACCCAGCGCCACCGCCAGCACGACGGTGATCGCGAGCGTCAGGCTCTGCAGGCGCTTGTTCGGATTTCGCCGCGGAGGCGTCACTTCTTCGCGCGCGCCTTGAGCTTCTTGGGGCGTCGGTCCTGGGCGGCGAGGAGCGAACTCAGCCCCTCCGGCAGCGCGTCGAACGCCACCCCGATGCGGCTGTAGAGAGAGAGCTGCGGGTTGCCCGCTTCGGCCCAGGCGACGGTGCCGCGGAAGGCGACCTCCTGCTCACCCACGAGGAAGAAGCCGTGCACCTTCGAGCCGGGCATGAACACCTGCGGCAGCTCGGCCTGGAAACCGCCGCGGGACACGTCGGCGGAGAGGGCGGGGAGCCTGCGCCCCAGGGACAGCGGGAGGCGCAGGGTGCGGCGGAGCGTCTGGCGGCGCGTCGTCATGCGCCACAAGGTGGCACAGGGTGGTAGCGCGTCCAGTTTCCGGTCAGCTGGGGTCGGGCTTGGGCGTGGTCTTGCTCCCGGGCAGCGCCCTGGGCTCGGCCATCTGGGCCTTCGACACTTCCCCGGTGAGCGACTTGAGGAACACCGCGATCGAGTCGACCTCTTCCTTCTTGAGCTGCCTGCCCAGCTGGTACTCGCCCATGAAGGCGATGGTCTCCTCGAGCGTCGCCTTGCTGCCGTCGTGCAGGTACGGGGCGGTCTTCTCGATGTTCCGCAGGCTGGGCACCTTGAAGAAGAACTTGTCGGAGTCCTTCTTCGTCACCTTCGCGCGCCCCTCGTCCTTGACGCCGGCCACCGGCTTCACCAGCCCGAGCTTCTGGTACATCTCGCCGCCCACGCCCGTGCCCATGTGGCAGGCCGTGCAGCCGGTCGCGAGGTAGGTCTCCAGGCCCTTCTTCTCCGCGTCGGTGAGCGCCTTCTCGTCGCCCACCAGGAACTTGTCGAAGCGCGAGGGGGTGGTGAGGGTGCGCTCGAACGCGCCGACCGCCCTGGCGAAGTTGTCGTAGGTGATGGGGTCCGCGTCCGCGGGGAACGCCTTCTTGAACATCGGCGCGTAGCCGGGGATGGACTTGAGCACCGCCTCCACCGTGGCCGCGTCCTTCATCGCCATCTCCACCGGGTTGAGCACCGGGCCCTTGGCCTGCTCCTCGAGGGTGGCCGCGCGGCCGTCCCAGAACTGCGCGAGGTGCCCGCCCGCGTTGAACACGGTGGGCGAGTTGCGATCGCCGCGCTGCTTCTTGTGCCCTTCCGAGGTGGGCGCGCCGTCCACGCCGTACTTCGAGAGCAGGTGGCAGCTGTTGCACGAGATGTCCTGGTTCTTCGAGAAGCGCTTCTCGAAGTAGAGCTGGCGGCCCAGCTCGACCTTCTCCTTCGTGATGGGATTTTCCTTCGAGTCGAACTGGGCGGGCAGGGGCTTGAAGACCTGCTTGCTGCGCTCGAGCAGCGACGGCTCAGCGGCGAGCGCCACACCAGCGAACATCATTCCCAACGTCGTCATCGTGCGCATGTCGGTACCTTCAAGGGGAAAGCTGCGGTCCCCGAAGTAGCAACGCGGCTCGCGCTTTGCCACTACGCGTCGCGGGAAACCGCCACCGCTGCATCAGGAAGGCGCAGGAGAGCGACTTGCATCGCAGGGTTTGCGGTGACCCGCGGGGGAGAGAGTGACTCCACGCGAATCGCCCGCGCCCCGGGGTCGAACACCCCGCCGATGAAGAGCTTGAGGCCGGCTTCCTTCATCGCCCACACCGCGGCCTGCGTCTCCCGGCTCTGGAACGCGCCGCAGGTCTCCGCTTCGCCTTCCGAGAACACGCGCCGCGCGATGCGGGCGATTCGGTCGCCATCGACGTCATCACAGACATCGACGCCGACCCGGGTGCGCGCGACCGCGGCCACCGCCCAGCCCCGGGTGTGGCTCAGGTTGAGCACGAACTCTTCGTGGGCCACGCCGCCCACCCAGACGCGCGGCGCCCCTGACTCGAGCGGCAGCACCTGGGTGCGGCTGGGCGCGAGCCCCAGCGCCTCGTGCAGCAGCCGCTTGGCCACCCGGCGTCCCGCCAGCCACTCCGCGCGGCGCAGGGGCCAGGGCATCTGGGCCAACAACGCGCGTTCGTCTTCCCCGAGCTCCACGCTCACTTCGCCGGGCTCGCGCCGCTCGGCGAGCACCCACGCGCCGAGCACCTCCTGCACCACGTCAGGGTGAAGTGTCGCCCCCGGCTTCATGGGAAGGTCAGCCCAGGTCCTCGTCGAGATCGAAGTCAGGCACCTTCGCTTCGGCCTGCTTCATCTTCGTCCTCACGAAGGTGTCTTCGGTGGCGCTGCTGGGCAGCTTGTTGGGCTTGAGCGACCTGGTCTGGTTCGCGCGGCCCAGCGCCGAGTCGTTCATCGACATCGCGCGGATCTGCGCCTGCAGCCGCTCGGGATCGAACACCGGCGACTCCTCCAGCTCCTCTTCGCGGGGCTCGCCCTCGGCCTCGGGTGTGTTCGGCTTGAAGGCGGCGAAGGTGTTGGTGCCGGTGCCGCTTCGTTTGACCGCCGGGTGGCTGCCGCTGATGGGCTTGAAGGCCGGCTGCGTGCCGGTCGTAGGCTTCTCGGCTCCGCCCGGAAGGGGCCTGGCGCCGGGCTTGAAGGCCGCCTGCGTTCCGGTCCCTGGCCGGGGGGGCGCGCTGGGACGAAACGCGAGCTGGGCACCGGTCATCGGCTTGAGCGCGGGGTCGTTCTCCTTGACGGCGCGGTCCGGCGCGCCGGTGACGACGCTCGCCCGGCGGCGCAAGGAAGAGGTCTCACCCGTGGACATCTCGTCGAACGGAAAGAGATCCTGGGGGGCCTGCGGTGGATCGTCCTTCGGGTCGTTCGACATGACTGGCATCGAGGCTAGCGCCAACGCGCTCGCGAGGGAAAAGCCCCGGAGTAGATCGGACAGGCCAGTGGCGCGTTTGAGGGGCTTCCACCCACACACACCCGAGCCCCCATGCGCCTGCTCCTCCTGA
This sequence comes from Myxococcales bacterium, assembly GCA_009885595.1. GTDB lineage: Bacteria > Myxococcota > Myxococcia > Myxococcales > Myxococcaceae > Archangium_A. Next base: position 3,962 of record VFKJ01000873.1, read on the forward strand.
CCCTGTTGTGCTCCGTCAACGCGTTGGCCCAGTACAACGACAGCGCAGGCCACAACGCCCCGGCGCCCGCGGCCAGGCAGGTCGAGCGCGCTCGCAAGGACGGCACCAAGTTCTTCGAGACCGTGGTGGAGCAAGCCCCGCGCGACGGCTACGGGAACGCGGCCGGCGCCCAGTACGATCTCGCGGTCGACGGCGCCTTCGATGGGCAGACGGTCTTCGTGGTCGATCTCTACCGGCAGGACTTCAGCCGCGCGGCGGAGGCCATCAAGAAGAAGGGCTTCTCGGTGGTGCGCTACCAGGACGTGCCGCCGCTGAAGGACTTCGAGGCCGCGCTCGCGAAGTCGAACCAGTTCTGGATCATCGCCAGCTGCGACAACCGGGTACACCTCTCGAAGGCGCACCAGGCCGCCGTGAAGAAGTTCTTCGACGCCGGCCACGGCGTGTACCTCTGGGGCGACAACGATCCCTGCAACGCCGACGCGGACTCGCTCGCCTCGATGCTGATCGACGCGCGCGTGAAGGGGGACCGGTACGGCGACCAGGTGGTGGGCCGGTCCGACGGCGCAGGCAAGCCCGGCGTGGCGCGCGAGCACCTGCTGAGCACCGGCGTCGAGAACATCTACGAAGGCATCACCGTCGCCACCGTCAAGCCCGCGGGCGCGATGACCCCCGTGATCTACGGCTCGGCCGGCAACCTGGTGACCGCCGCCTTCGAGGCGAACCAGAAGCGCTTGATCGTCGACGGCGGCTTCACCCGGCTCTCCAACAAGTGGGACTCGGCGGGCACCGGTCGCTACGTGATGAACGCCGCCGCCTGGCTGGCGAACTACGAGCGCTTCGGCGACCAGGTGGTCGCCGGCCAGTTCAAGAAGCGCTGAGCTACTTGGTGACGGTGCGCGTGTACTGCTGCACGCCCAGCGAGTCGTAGAAGGTCGCGGTGAAGGTGCGGCCGCTGATCACCACGTAGGTGAAGCCCAGCGCGTCGCTCTGGTAGTACGTGGGCTGGCTGCCCTCGAGGGTGGTGGTGGCCGCGGCGCCTCCAGAGACGATCAGCCCCGTCTGCAGCGTCGAGCCCGTGCGCGAGCAGGTGGCCTGCAGCCACTGGACGTTGTGATCGTGCCCAGTGATGTAGAAGTCCGCCCGGCCGCACACCCGCTCCTCCACGAAGGACTTCACCGACGCGCCGTTGACGATGGGCACGAAGGGGGCGCCGTCGTAGCTGCCCGCGTTCCCGTGCCTGCCGTTCGATTTGTAGGGGTGGTGCGCGAACACGATCTTCCACAGCGCGGTGGAGGCGGGGATCCAGGTGTTGAAGTCGGAGCGCATCGTCTGGTCGATGCCGAACATCGAGCGGCCGGTGTCGGCGACGAAGAACTCTGCCTCGCCTGCGCGCCACTTGTAGTGGAAGGCCGGGGCGCGCCACTTCGGGTTGACCGCTGAGTAGTCGAGCTCGTACTGGCCCTGCGGGAAGTTGATGCCCAGGCCGTCACCGCCGTAGTCGTGATTTCCCAGGGCCACGTAGAAGGGCGCGTTCACGCTGGCGTAGGGCGTGACGAAGGCCGTCTGGAATTGTGAGTCGTTCACCGAGGTGACGCCCGTCGGATAGAAGTTGTCGCCCAGCAGCGCCACGAAGTCGCAGCCCTGGGCCGCGCACACGGCGCCGATCGCCGCGCCCACCAGGGCTTGATCGGGGGTGCCTTTGCCCTGGTCGCCGATGGCGA
>VFKJ01001095.1 GCA_009885595.1 Myxococcales bacterium
CGAGATCACGCAGGCGCCAGAAGCCCGCGTCCCACGCGAGCTCGCAGTGGCGATCGGACAAGGTGATGTCGTCGAAGACCAGCGTGCACTTCGAGGAACGCCCGAAGACAAGGGCGCCGGAGCCCTCGGGAAGGGTGATGTCACCACCCTGAGGGGCTTCACGCTCGAGCCAGGCACGCACAGGGGAGGAGTGTAGCGCGTGTAGCGCGTCACCCCTCTCCCCGACCCTCTCCCCTTATTGCTGGTCGCTTCGGCTCGGCCAGCGCTCCGCTTCGCTGCTCGCTGTTGGTACGCCGTTCCGGCGTAACGCCTCAGCTCCGGGGGGAGAGGGAGACAATCAGTCGTCCATTTCCTTTTCACGCTTCTTGCCGCGGTCGGCACGGTAGCGATCCTGGAAGGGGAGCACCCGCTTGCGCAGGCGAATCGACTTGGGCGTCACCTCGACGAGCTCGTCTTCGGCGATCCACTCGAGGGCCTTCTCGAGGTTCATGTCGACCGGCGGCGTGAGGATGACGTTGTCGTCACGGCCCGCGGCGCGAATGTTGGTGAGCTTCTTCGCGCGGCTGGCGTTCACGTCGAGATCGCTGGGGTGCGCGTTCTCGCCGATCACCATGCCTTCGTAGAGCGCCTGGCCAGGAGAGACGAACAGCTTGCCGCGCTCCTGGATGCTGAACAGCGCGTAGGGGATCGCGTCGCCCAGGCGATCGGCGATGATCGCGCCGTTCGCGCGGCGGGGGATGTAGCCCATGTGGGGCTCCCAGCCGTCGAACTGCGAGCTCATGATCCCTTCACCCTTGGTGATGGTGAGGAACTCCGAGCGGAAGCCGACCAGGCCGCGTGCCGGAATGCGGTACTGCACGCGGGTGCGGCCGCCACCCAGGGGGGCCATGTCCACCATCCGGCCCTTGCGGGGCCCGAGGCGCTCGGTGACCACGCCGACGGACAGCTCGGGCACGTCGCAGAAGAGCAGCTCCATCGGCTCGTGACGGACGCCGTCGATCTCCTTGATGATCGGCTCGGGGTTCGACGCGGTGAGCTCGAAGCCCTCGCGGCGCATGGTCTCGATGATCACCGCCAGCTGGAGCTCGCCCCGGCCGACCACGCGGAAGGCGTCGGGCGAGTCGGTCTCTTCCACGCGGATCGACACGTTCTTGTACGACTCGCGCATCAGGCGGTCGCGCAGGTTTCGCGAGGTGACGTACTTGCCCTCGCGGCCGGCGTAGGGGCCGTTGTTCACCTTGAAGACCATCATCATGGTGGGCTCATCCACCTTGATGCGGGGCAGGGGCTGCGGGTTCTCGACGTCGGTGATGGTGTCGCCGATCGAGAGCTCTTCGATGCCGGCGACGCAGACGATCTCGCCCGGGCCTGCCTCGGCGATCTCCACGCGCTTGAGGCCGGAGAAGCCGTACAGCTTGACGATCTTGCCCTGCTCGATCTTGCCGGCGTCGCGCGCGATGGCGACCGTCATGCCCGGGGCGAGGCGACCGGCGCTCATGCGCCCGATGCCGAGCCGGCCGACGTAGTCGTCGTAGTCGAGGTTCGCCAGCAGCAGCTGGGTGGCCGCGCCCGGGAGCGGCGTGGGCGGCGGGGAGATGTGGCTGACGATCGCGTCGAACAACGGGAAGAGCGTGTCGCCCACGTTGTCCAGGTCGTAGCCAGCCTTGCCCTCACGCGCGATGGCGTAGAGCACGGGCATCTCGAGGTCCTTCTCGTCGGCACCGAGGTCGATGTAGAGCGAGTAGACGAAGTCGAGCACTTCCCTGGCGCGCGCGTCCTTGCGGTCGATCTTGTTGATCACCAGCACGGTCTTCAGGCCCAGGCCCAGCGCCTTGCCCAGCACGAAGCGGGTCTGCGGCAGCGGACCTTCAGCGGCGTCCACCAGCAGGAGCACGCCGTCGACCATGCGCAGGCCGCGCTCCACCTCGCCACCGAAGTCGGCGTGGCCGGGGGTGTCGACGATGTTGATGAAGTTGTCCTTCCATCCGATGGCGGTGTTCTTCGCCATGATGGTGATGCCTTTTTCGCGCTCGAGGTCGTTCGAGTCCATGACGCGTTCGGCGACCTGCTCGTTCGAGCGGAAGGCGCCTCCCTGGCGGAGCATGTGGTCGACGAGGGTGGTCTTGCCGTGGTCGACGTGAGCGACGATTGCGACGTTTCGGATCTTTTCTCGGGGGAACATCTCGGCGCGCCCCTTCGCAGGTTATGCATCGGAACACAACGACTTGGCGTGCTAGAGGCCGCGCCGTGTTGCTGCCGATTACTTCCGTCCCCAGCCTGAAGCAGGTCGACCCAGGCATCTTCAAGCTCCGTTATTTCGGTCACTGCATGCAGTGCACGTACTGCGCGGACGGGTGCTGCCAGCACGGCTGTGACGTCAACCTTGCCGAGCGGGATCGCATTCTCGCGGTGAAGGCCGAGCTCGCGCCGTTCATCGCCTCCCCGGTCGAGCAGTGGTTCAGCACCAAAGTCAGCGAAGACCCCGAGTACGAGACGGGGAAGTTCGTGCGCACCAACGTGGTGAAGGGCGGCTGCGTGTTCCTCAACCCGAAAGGGCGGGGCTGCGGCATTCACGCGTACGCGCTGGCGAAGGGCGTCGACTACCACTCGATCAAGCCGGCGGTGTGTTGGCTGTTCCCCATCACCTGGGACAAGGGCGTGCTGCGGCCCAGCTGGGACGTGACCGAGGATCTGATCTGCCGCTCGACGGGCCCGGTGCTCTACGACATGTGCCGCGACGAGCTGGGCCACTTCTTCGGCGCGCCGCTGCTCGCGGAGCTCGACGGCCTCAGGGCAACAAACACACCAGCCGCCTCGGATCCGCCGACGCCAGCACGACCGCGCTGAGTCCGCGGTCGAGGGTTGCGAGCAGCCCGTCGTGGTGTTCGGCGAGGCCCAACAGGTACGCGTCGGTGAGCTGCCGGTGCCCCTGAAACGCACGGTGAGTGAAGCGCGGCTGCGTGAGCGACACGTCATCGGGCCAGAACGTGTGGCCGGGGGAGTCGGCGAGGTCCTGCAGGTACTTGAGCGCGGGTGCCAACAAGAGACCTGCTCCCAGGTACCGCGGGTCGCTGATGATGCGCACGAGGCCGTTTTGAGTGATGGGACAGGTGGCCCAGCCGTGGCGAACCTGGCGGGCGAACCATCGATGCACCAGCTCGTGGTGAACGTGGCGCGCGTCGGCAAGCGCGACCAGCACGTTGACGTCGAGGAGCGCGATGGTCACGCGTCGTCCAGCAGCTCGGCGACGTGGTCGGCGGTGACCTTCCGGGCGCCCTTCCTTGGGGGCAGCAGTGGGATCCCGTTGCGCTTCTTCGCGCGCCCGGTCGGTTCGAGCGCGGCCCTCGCGAGCGCTGAGATGATCTCCCCGATCGACTTGTGGTCACGCTCAGCGAGAGCGCGCGCTGCGGCCATGACGTCATCAGCGATGTCGAGGGTGGTCCTCATGATGCGGAGCATCACGCATCAACTCCGGGCCGGCAAGCCTCCCCAGCGCCGTTTGGTCTGGTCGCGAGAGACAGGCACCTACGGAGTGCTGGTCGACACCCGCTCGCGCAAGAAGCGATCGATCGCGGAGTTCACCAGGCCCGGGCGCTCCAGCGGCGCGGTGTGGCTGCCGCCGGGCACGTAGACGTACTCAGAGCCGGGAATGAACTCGGCCATGCGCTGGCTCAGCCAGATGGGGGTGAAGCGGTCGCCTTCGCCGCCGATCACCAGGGTGGGCACGTCGACGTAGGGCAGGTGATCCCACGCCGAGTGATCTTTCAGCGAGTCGAGCGTGCGCACGAAGTTCACCGGGTTCATCTTCGCCAGGTGCTCCATGTAGGGGGCGAAGTCGTTGGGCTTGATGAGGGCGGGGTTGAGCTCGGTGCGAATGCCGAACTCCACCGCCAGCTGGGTGCTGAGCACGCGCTTCATCAGCCGCCCCGCGAGCGCGGGTGAGCCTTCCACCAGGCGCTGCAGGTAGGGGAAGGCCACTCGCAGCAGGGTGTGATCGTGCCAGGTGTCGAGCGGCGTACCGTAGGAGCCGCAGATCAGCACCAGCCCCTTCACGCGCGCGCGGTGCCGGCGATGAAACTCGAGGCAGACCTGCACGCCCATCGAGTGACCGAACATCACCGCCGACTCGAGCTTCTGCTCGTCCATCAGGCGCGCGAGATCGTCGGTGATGTATTCCATGCCGATGCGCGAGTCGTCGGTGGCCACGCCCGACAGCCCGTGCCCGCGGTAGTTCCAGTGCATCACCCGGCGCTGGGCGGTGAGCGGCTCCCAGAGGTAGCGCCAGATGAAGCCGTCGCAGCCCAGGCCATCGTTGAGCACCACCGGCACCGCGCCGGGCTCGCCTCTGGCCTCGAACCACAGGGGCGCGCCGTCTTCGGTCTGAAACAGGCCTTGATGAAAGTACGTCGAGCTCACGCGGACAGCTCCGGATCTTCCTCGGCGTCGGGCGTGCCCGGCCGCTCGAGCTGATACTTCTGGATCTTCAAGATGAGGTTGGACCGGCTGATGCCCAGCTCGCGCGCCAGCTTGCTCTTGTTGCCGCGGGTGCGGGTCAGGCCCTGGCCGAGCATCTCGCGCTCGAGCGCTTCCACCGCGTCGTTCAACTTGCCCGCGGGGATCTGGGCGATGCGCGAGGCGCCGATCACGTTGTTGCCCGAGGCGCCGGACACCGCGTCCTTGATGCGGCTGGAGAGCAGATCCGCCGGGAGGATCTCGAACTCGTTACCCAGCACCAGCAGCCGCTCGATCTCGTTCTCCAGCTCGCGGATGTTTCCGGGCCAGTGGTACTGCTGCATGATCGCCAGCGCGTCGTTGGCGAGCGCCCGGGCCCGCTGGCCCTCCTTCTTGTGCTTGCGCATGAAGTGGTCGATCAGCACGGGGAGATCGTCTTTGCGATCGCGCAGCGGCGGCACCTGAATGCGGATCACGTTGATCCGGTAATACAGGTCTTCGCGGAACTCGCCCTTCTTCACCATCTGGCCGAGATCCTTGTGCGTCGCCGCGATCAACCTCACGTCGACCTGCCGCTGCGCGGTGCCGCCCACCGGGGTCAGCGTGCCTTCCTGCAGCACGCGCAGCAGCTTGACCTGCAGCGCCGGCGACATGTCGCCCACTTCGTCGAGGAAGAAGGTGCCGCCGTCCGCCACCTCGAACAGGCCCTTCTTGTCGCGCAGGGCGCCGGTGAAGGAGCCCTTGGTGTGGCCGAAGAGCGCGCTCTCGAGCAGGTTGTCGTTGAAGGCAGAGCAGTTCTGCACCACGAACGGCTTGTCCTTGCGCGGGCCGTTGTAGTGAATCGCGCGGGCGACCAGCTCCTTGCCGGTGCCCGACTCGCCGTTGACCAGCACCGTCGAGTCCGAGTTGCAGACCTTCTCGAGGATGCGGAACACCTCGATCATGCTGCTCGACTTGCCGATGATGTTCTCGAACTTGTACCGCTCGGACAGCTCGGTGGAGAGCGTCTGGATGGTCTCGTCGCGGCGCGCGAGCTCTGACTCGTAGTTCGCGATCTCGTTGGCCCCGAACTCGAGCAGGTCGCAGATCTTCTCGGTCTCCCGGTCGTCCATCTGGGGGATCCGCTCGAGGGCGCGCTCGAGATCGGTGGTGCCGGGGTTGAGCTCGGTGATCTTCGTCTTGAGCTGCTCGGCCTCGCGCGGGCTCACTTCCTGGCGGGCGAAGCCCTCGACGAACAGCATGCCCTCGTACTCGTTCTCCACGTACAGCGGGGCGCCCACCACCGCGAAGCCCAGGTGGCACTCGTGGAACTGGCTGCGGCGCAGCTTGCGCGACGACTTGAACTTCTCGTGCAGCACCCGCACCGAGGCGGAGCAGCGGCGAAAGCCTTCCTTGGAGAACAGCGAGAGGCGGCAGAAGTCGTTGGGCGGCGGCGTGATCTGCCCCTTCGCCCACTCGATCACCGTGCCCGTCTTGTCGGCGAAGCACAGCTCGGCGCGCCACCACTTCCGCAAGATGTCCCGCAGCATCACGATGGTGTGCAGGTTCTGGTATCGCTCGTAATCCATGACGCTCCGTCTCGAAGATGGACAGTCTAAGTCGGCCACCGTCCAGAACCGCGACGATTTGATGGGTGGAAGGGTGCGCCCACGTGTGTAAAGGGCCGAGAAAGTCGCATGCGAATCGTCGCCGGATCAGCGAAGGGCCGGGTGCTAGCCGCCCCGAAATCGGACGACGTGATTCGTCCCACGGCGGATCGTGTGCGCGAGACCCTCTTCAACGTGCTGGGGCAGCGGTGTGACGGGCTGACCGTGCTCGATCTCTTCGCGGGCACCGGCGCGCTCGGGCTCGAGGCGGTCTCTCGCGGCGCGATCAAGGCCGTGCTCGTCGATCGGGACAAAGAGGCGCTCGAGCTGTGCCGGCAGAACGCGACGGCCCTGAAGTTCACCGACCGGGTCGAGATCGTTCCGGCGAGCGCCATCGCAGCCATCGCGATGCTGGGGAAGAAGGGGCGGGTGTTCGAGCTCGTCTTCAGCGATCCCCCCTACGCGCTGACCGCCGGCGTGAGCGTGCTCGAGGCGCTGGGCCAGGCGAAGGTGGTCAGCGAGGGCGGGGTGGTGGTGATCGAGCACGGCCGGGAAGAGCCGCTGCCACAGCGCGTGGGCGACTTCACGCAGATCGACGAGCGGGACTTCGGGACCGCGGTCGTGACCCTGTTCAGGCACTCGCCGTCGGACCAGAAAGCATTGACGGCCCCAGACGCATGACCCACTCTCCCGCGGTGCGCTCCGCCATTTACCCGGGATCGTTCGATCCCCTCACCAACGGTCACCTCTCGCTCATCCAGCGCGGCCTCAAGATGTTCGACTCGCTGGTCGTCGCGATCGCGGTGAACCCGAAGAAGGTGCCGCTCTTCTCGGTCGAGGAGCGCAAGGACATGATCCGCGAAGCGCTCGGCAACGACCCGCGCGTGCAGATCGACGACTTCCAGGGGTTGCTCGTCGACTTCGCCAAGAAGCGCCAGCTCAACGTCGTGCTGCGCGGCCTGCGCGCGGTCTCGGACTTCGAGTTCGAATTCCAGCTCGCCAACATGAACCGCCGGCTCAGCCCCGAGCTCGAGACGGTGTTCATGATGACCGGCGAAGACTATTTCTACATCTCGTCGAACCTGGTCCGGGAAGTGGCCTCGTTCGGTGGCAACGTCGAGGGCACGGTGCCCGCGAACGTGCTCGAGAAGCTCAAGGCGAAGTACGCCGACAAAAAGTGAGTCCCATGTCCCTGCAACTCGCCAGGCGCCTGAAGTCCGTCAAGCCGTCTCCTACGCTGTCGCTCAACGCCAAGGCGCGCGCGCTCGCCGCCAAGGGGGCCGACGTCCTCAGCTTCGCCGCGGGTGAGCCCGACTTCGACACCCCGGCGCACGTGAAGGACGCGATCAAGGCCGCGCTCGACGCGGGCTTCACCAAGTACACCGCGACCGGCGGCATCCCCGAGCTCAAGGCGGCGATCGTCGAGAAGCTCGCCAAAGAGAACAACCTCACCTTCACGCCTGAGCAGCTGGTGGTGACGGTCGGTGGGAAGCAGGCGATCTACAACCTCTTCCAGGCGCTGCTGTCGCCCGGCGACGAGGTGGTGATCTTCACCCCGTACTGGGTGAGCTACCCCGACATGGTGCTCCTCGCCGACGGGGTGCCGCGCTTCGTCGAGACCTCTGCCGACAACAACTGGACGCCTGATCCCAACGAACTGCGGAAAGTCCTCTCGCCGCGCACCCGGGCGGTGATCTTCAACTCTCCCAGCAACCCGACCGGCGCGGTGATCTCGCGGCCGGCGCTGGAGGCCCTGGCCGAGGTGCTGCGCGGCCATGACTGCCTCATCATCACCGACGACATCTACGAGCGGCTGCTCTACGTCGACGGCCCGTTCTTCAACATCGCCAACGTCGCGCCCGACTTGGCGCCGCGCACCGTGGTGATCAACGGCTTCTCGAAGGCGTATTCGATGACCGGCTTGCGGCTCGGCTATGCCGCCGGCCCCAAGGAGCTGATCGCCGGCATGCAGATGGTCCAGGACCAGTCGACCTCGAACGCGACCTCGATCATCCAGAAGGGCGGCCTGGCGGCGCTCAAGGGTCCGACGGGGCCGATCGACGAGATGGTGAAGGCCTTCGCGCGGCGGCGCACCCTGATGACCGACGGCCTCAACAAGATCCCCGGCGTGAAGTGCCGGCTGCCCGACGGCGCGTTCTATTGCTTCCCCGATTGCGGGGCGCTGATCGGCAAGTCGTACAAGGGCGCGATGGTGAACGGCTCGATGCGGCTGTCCGAGATCCTGATCGACGATTTCCTGGTGGCGGCGGTGCCGGGCGAGCCGTTCGGCGCAGAGGGCTTCCTGCGGCTCTCGTTCGCCACCAGCGACGCCAACATCGAGAAGGGCCTGGCGCGGTTCGCCGACTTCGTCTCGAAGCTCAGCTGATCAGAACCCGCGCAGCTTCTTGAGCGCCTCGTAGGCGTCTTTCACCGCGCGGAACTTCTCGCCGTTGTCCTTGGCCCGATCGGGGTGGTGCTCGGCGGCGAGCTTGCGGAAGGCCGACTTCACCTCGTCGTCGGTCGCTTCCTTCGTGATGCCGAGCAGCTCGTATTCGTGATCGCCCTTGCCGAAGTACTCGGCGGTGATCTGCTGCAGTTGCTCGTCGCTCAAGTTGAACAGCCCGACGATGCGCTTGAGCATGTCCTGCTCGCTGCGCTGCAGCTGCCCGTCCACCAGGCCGAGATCGTAAAGGCTGCGCACCACCTCGACCCGGATGGAGGGCTTCACCGCCGAGCGCGCGCGGGTGGTGAGGAACTCGATGTCCTGCTCCGGCGCCTCGAGCGCGTCCTTGAGGGCCAACCGCACCGCGTCCATCGCGGTGTCGTCGAACTGCAGCCGCTGCTCGAAGAACTCGCGGATCACGCGAATCTCCAGCTGCACCGCCCCCGTGTCGGCCCGCGCGACCTCCACGAACAGCGGGCAGAGCGCGTCGATCATCAGGCGATCGTCCGCGCTGATCTTCTTTGGCTTCGGTGGCGGCGCGGGCTTGCGTGGCTCGCGCTTCGGCTGGGTCGCGCGGCCCAGCAGCTCGTCCTTCGAGGGAGGACGGAAGGCCCTGGGCGCGACGGGTTCACGATCGAACGCGTAGTGTCCGATGAGGGCGCCTACTGCTCCCAGGATCGCCGCGAGGGGAGGCGACCAGGCCAGCACCATTCCCAGCGAGGCGCCGACCATCGCGCCGAGGAGCTTTCCCAACATGCGTGGA
>VFKJ01000435.1 GCA_009885595.1 Myxococcales bacterium
GCCGGGAAAGGCGCCGGTGGCGAGGGGGATGACGACGGGCTCGACGACCGGGGGCCGGGTGAAGTACCAGGCGCCGCCCGCCAGCACCGCCACCAGCAGCACCGCCCCGCCGATGATCACGGGAACCGGCGAGGACCGGGTGGGCGGCGGGAGCGCCTGCGTGCCCTGCACCTGCGTCAGGTTGTTGGTGGACAGCTTGTTGCGATCGACCACGGTCGCGCCGGTGGCCGCGGGCCTGGAGAGGCCTCCCACGTCGAGGTCGGTGAGGCCGGAGTCTTCCTCGTAGAAGCGCGGGTCGGCTTCCTTGGCGATGCGCTCGGCGTAGAGCTCCTGCATGAAGGCGGCGAGGTTCGAGCTCGCCGCGGGGATGGAGTTCTGCAGGGCGAAGTCCTCGAGCGCGTTGCGCAGCTCGGCGGCGTCCCGGTAGCGATCGTTGGGGTCCTTCGCGAGCGCCTTGAGGGCGATGGGGTCGAGGCCGGTGGGCACCGAGGGCTCGACGCTCGAGGGCGCGGGCACCTGGCAGGCGCGCACCAGCCGCTGGGTGGCGAGATCGTTCTCGCCCTTGAACAGGCGGCGACCGGTCAGCTGCTCCCACAACACGATGCCCAGGGCGAAGACGTCGCTGCGGCAGTCGAGCTCCTCACCCTGCGCCTGCTCGGGCGACATGTACGGGAACTTGCCCTTCAAGATGCCGGTGGCGGTGTGCTGCGCGCGGCCGGCGGCCTTGGCCACCCCGAAGTCGATCAGCTTCACCGAGCCGTCGAACCCGACCAGCACGTTCTGGGGGCTGACGTCGCGGTGGACCAGGCCCAGCGGCACCCCCTTGGCGTCCTTCGCCTTGTGGGCGAAGTCGAGCCCGGCGGCGGCGTCGGCGATCACCCGCAGAATGACGCCGATGGGAATGCCCTTGGCGGCGGCGGCGGCGCGCTTCTCGATCCGGCGAATGTCTTCGCCGGCGACGTACTCCATCTCGATGTAGTGGACGCCCGCCTCGACCCCGAACTCGTTGATCCTCGCGATGTTCGGGTGATCGAGGCGCATGGTGATCTTCGCCTCGTCGCGGAACATGGTGAAGAACTCTTCGTCCTCCACCAGGTGCGGGAGGATGCGCTTGAGCACCACCAGCTTCTCGAAGTCGTCCTGACCCTTCTTGGCGAGCAGGACCTGCCCCATGCCCCCCGAGGCGATCTTCTTCAGCAGCTGGTAGCGCCCGAAGGGAATGCCCATGGGAAGGGCTGCCAGTCTACCTGCCGCCCCTGTTCCCGCGGAGCTATCTCTTCCGCCCGTATTGGACGCAGGTCCTTGATTCAGGAGACCCTTCAGCGTTACCGCGCGGTAACTGGTCGCCCAGGTGGTTGCCAGATCGACCGGTGATCCACATTGTGCCGCCCATGCTGAACATCCTGCTGGTCGACGACGAGCCCTCGATTCTGCTGTCCGTGGAAGAAGCCCTCAAAACGGAAGGCCACCAGGTCACCACCGCGCTCGACGGCATGTCGGCCCAGGCGGCGCTGGCGGGCAAGGTGTACGACGTGGTGGTCAGCGACGTCCGGCTCCCCAGAGTCGATGGCTTCACCCTCTTCAAGAAGGTCCGGCACGAGTCGCCCCGCACCAGCTTCATCCTGATGACGGCGTACGCCACCGTCCCCGATGCGGTGGTGGCGCTCAAGCTGGGCGCGGTCGACTACCTGCCCAAGCCCTTCGAGATGGAAGTGCTGCTCAAGCTGCTCGAGCGCATCGAGCGCGATCGTTCGCTGTCCCGCAACTTCGTGGCCCAGCGCCTCTCCCCGCTGCCCGGCGACGAGCTGCTGGGAAACTCTCCGCCGATGGAGAAGCTGCGCGAGCTCATCGAGCAGTACGCGGCCAGCGACGAGCCGGTCTCCATCGTGGGCGAGCGCGGCACGGGCAAGCGCATGGCCGCGCTGATGGTCCACCAGCGCAGCGCGCGCGCCAACCGGCCCTTCGTGGCCTTGAGCTGCGTGGGCTTCCCCGCGAGCCCCGGCGCGGTGGAGTTGCTGGGCGCGGAAGAGTCTCACGCGGCCGAGGGCGGCACGCTCTTCCTCACCGAGCTGGGCGAGCTGCCGATGTTCGCGCAGGTGCGGCTGCTCCGCTCGCTCAAGGATCGCGAAGACAAGCGCGGCACCCTGCCCGACGTGCGGCTGATCACCAGCACCCTGCACCCGCTGCGCGAGCTGGTCGCCAGCGGCCAGCTGCTCGAGGGCCTGGGCGATCGGCTGCGCGTGCTGGAGTTGCCGGTGCCTCCGCTGCGGCAGCGCGGTGACGACCTGATGTTGCTGCTCGAGCACCAGCTGCGTCGCCTCGCCTCGCCTTCGTCGCCCCCGGAGCTGTCGGTGTCCGCGCTGGCGGCGCTCTCCGCCTACCCCTTCCCCGGCAACGTTCGCGAGCTCGCCCAGGCCCTGCGCCGCGCGCTGGTGGTGTCGGGCGGGCGGCGGATCGAGCTGGCCCACCTGCCGCCGGAGATCGCCGGCCCGCACGCCGAGGAAAGCGACGCCAGGCCCGAGCCCCGCTCGCTCCCCGAGGCGGTGCGCGCGTTCGAGCGCGAATACCTCAAGCGGGTGCTGCAGAAGTCCGAAGGTCACCGGGCGCGCGCGGCCCAGCTGCTGGGCATCTCGCGCAAGAACCTGTGGGAGAAGCTCAAGGGCTACGGCATCTCCGACGCTGAGCTGGCCGGCAGCGCCCCGCCGCCCCCCCACAACGGAGAGAACCGATGAGTTCCTCCCGCTCCACCACGCCGAGCACCGAAGGTCAGATCGACCACCAGGAGCTCTTGCGGGTGCTCTCGGCGGTGAAGCAGGGCGACTTCACCACCCGCATGCGCGTGCGTGGCAGCAAGGCGAACAAGCAGGTGGCCAGCGCGCTGAACGACATCATCAGGCTCAACAACCAGACCGCCACCGAGTTCGAGCGGGTGGCCGACGCGGTCTCGAAGGAAGGCCGGGTCGAGGTGCGCGCCCGGTTGCAGCGGGCCCCCGGGCAGTGGGCGGCCAAGGTTCGCTCGGTGAACTCGCTGGTCGGCGCCCTGGCGCAGCAGAGCGACGAGATGGGCCGCGTGATCGGCGCGGTGGCCAAGGGCGATCTCTCGAAGAAGCTGGCGCTGACCGCGGGTGAGCGCCCCTTGAAGGGCGACTTCCTGCGCACCGCGCGCCTGGTCAACGGCATGGTCGATCAGCTCAGCTCGTTCGCCTCTGAAGTGACGCGCGTCGCGCGTGAGGTCGGCACCGAAGGCAAGCTGGGCGGCCAGGCCAACGTGCCGGGGGTAGCCGGCACCTGGAAGGACTTGACCGACTCGGTGAACTCGATGGCCGGCAACTTGACGGCCCAGGTGCGCAACATCGCCGACGTGACGACTGCCGTGGCC
>VFKJ01000848.1 GCA_009885595.1 Myxococcales bacterium
GAGGGCCAGCTGGACGCCATCATCTGCCTGTTGGCGAAGGCCTTCCCTGACGAGCGCACGGCCTGGGACGCGCTCGCTGGCACGAGCAGCGAGGAGTTTCAGGTGACGCCGCTGGGGGTCCACGGCTGGGGCCTCGGCCCGGTGTGCACGCGCCGCATCGCGGGGCTCCTCGAGGTCATGGGGACCTTCAACGTGTCCCAGGCGTGGGACGCGCCATTGCTCACTGCGTTGAAGATCCCTCCGGGCTACTGGAACGAGCCCGACGCTGCGGCCGACTTCGACGTCTCGTGGAACAAGTTGGTCCGCACGCTCGACGACGCCGCCCGGTCCGAGGGCGCGCTGATCTTCACGGTGAATCTGTGAGCGCGCAGGTGCTGAAGGCTCAGGCGATCGACGCAGAGCTGGCAGCGAAGCTGAGCCTCGCCCCCTCGCTGGAGGCTGGGCTCGCTTCGGCGCACAGTCCGCTCCACTACTCGAAGCCCTTCGAGCTCGAGCCGACCTTCCTGAGCGCCGCGCTCGAGGCCCTGCGTCGCCTGCGCCCGGAGGACGCACGCCTGATCGACCGTCTCGCTCTCGATGGACTGGGGCCGCGATTGATCGAGCTGCGTGAAGCGCGTCGGCTCGGCGGGCTGCTCCACTACGTCGACTCGAAGGTCTGGCGGGAAGCCATTCAGCGGGTCGACCCTTCGCTCGCCGACACGAAGTGGATCAGCACGCAGCTGAGCGCACTCAAGAAACGCTTCTCGGAGTGCGGACTCCACCGCTGGGCGCTGGTGCTCGTCCGCACTGCGCCGGCCGTGGTGGCGCCGAAGAAGCCGAGCCGCGTGAGCGAGCTCGAGGCGGAGAACGAGCGACTTCGCGCGTTGCTCCTGAAGCACGGAATAGACCCGAACGAGACCTGAACGCGGGGGCGTGGCGTCAAGGAGACGATGGTGAAGGACCCCTCCATTCGAGACGTGCGCTCCGTCTGAGCGCGGGCACTGAGCGCGAGGTACGCTGCGCGGCGAAGTGCACGCGACCGTCCTCAGCCTCGTTCCCCCCGCGCTGGTGGCCGCCGTCGAGGCGCTCTTCGCCGCCCCGCCCACCGCGCTGGTCGAGCCTGCTGAGCTTTCCGGCGCTGAAGACACCCAGGTGGTGGCGCTCTGCGTGCTCTCGGCCGCCTCGCCCGAGCTGTCCCCGGTGCTGAGCGCGGGGCTCGACTGGCTCTCCACCCGGCTGCCGACCCTGAACGAAGCCGATCAAGGGCGCTACTGGCACCTGCGCGGAGTCGCCGCCGCCCGCGAGCGCGACTTCCTGCGCGCCACCGTCTCGATGAACCGGGCCCTCGCCCTGGCCAGCCCCGGCTACCGGCCGCGCGTGCACGACTCGCTGGGCCGGCTGCTGCAGTCCCAGGGCCTGGTGGAGGAGGCGCGCGTCGAGTACCGCACCGCGCTCTTTGAGCGGGAAGCCACTGGCGACGAAGAAGGCGCGGCGCTCACCTGGGGCAACCTGGCGCGGCTCGAGCTGGAGAACGGGGCGTGGCTCTCGGCGCGCGAGGCCTTTCAGAAGGATCACGACCTCGTGCTGCGCAAGAGCCCCAACGCGCTGAGGCTGCGCGCGCAGCTGCTCACCCACCTGGGGGAATGCGAGCGGGGCTTAGGGAACCACAAGGGCGCGCTCTCGTACTTCGAGCGCGCCCGGCAGACCGCGCACCAGGCGGGCGATCCGTTCGGCACGGCGATCGCCACGGTGAACCAGGCGCGCGAGCTCGTCCACCTGCGTCCCGCGGCCGCCGGCCCCCTCCTCGCCACCGTGGAGGCGGAGCTGACGCGGGTGCCTCCCACCCAGCGGCTCACCCTGCTGGCGCTGCTCGAGGTGACCCGCGCCGAGCACGCCGCGATGGAGCAGCGCACCCTCGACGCCGAGGCGGCGTTCGTGCGCGCGCTCGACGCGGTGGAACGCTCGCCCCTGGTCAGCCCCATCGAGCACGCGTTGATCGCCCGCTCGGCGGCGCGCTTCCAGACCGAGGTGTTCGGTGGCGGCCGCAACGTGGAGTACCTGCAGCGCGCCCTGCGGCTGCTCGACGCCACCTCGGCGACGGTGCTGCGCGCCGACGTGGAGAACGAGCTGCGGCGGGCCAGCAACGACGCCTGGACGCTGCACGTGGTCAGCCGCTTCCTCGGTCGCAGCGCGGTCGAGCTGGCGATGCGCGAGGCGGGCCAGGCCGGCTTTCGCGGGCAGCGGGTCGAGCTCGCGGTGCTCTTCGCGGATCTGCGCGGCTTCACCTCTGCGGCCGAGGGCCTCTCCCCTGGGGAGCTGGTCGACGCGCTCAACCAGATCCTCTCGCGCATGGCGGCGTGCGTGGAGACGATGGGCGGGCTGGTCGACAAGTTCGTGGGCGACGCGGTGATGGCGCTGTTCGGGGTGGAGGTCGCGCCCGCGAAGGCGGCCCGCGACGCGGTGCGCTCGGCGCTGCTGATGCAGGCGGAGCTGGAGCGGCTCAACCGTCACGCGGGCAAGCTGGGCGCCCTGCAGATGGGCGTGGGCATTCACTTCGGGCCCTCGGTGCTGGGGCTGATCGGCAGCGCGCAGCACCGCAGCTACACCGCGCTGGGCGACACGGTGAACTTCGCCTCGCGGCTGGAGGGCATGACCAAGCAGCTGGGCGCGACGGTGCTGGTGAGCGGCGCGGTGGTCGCGCACCTGAAGGAAGGCGACTTCGTGCTGCGTGAGCTGGGCAGCTACGCGCCCTAGGGCGCCGCGGTGCCGATGGACTGCTTCGACGTGATGGGTGAAGGACGCGACGCTTCGCTCACGGGCAGCCTGCTCGAGGAGCTGGCGGGCTCGAAGGCGGCGGCGACCGCGGCGCGCGCGGGCGATCTTGCGGGCGCCAGGGCTCCGCTCCAGCAAGCGCTGCGGCTGGCGAAGGGCACGCACCGGGAGACGGGCTACCGGCTGCGCCTGGCGACGCTCGAAGCGGGCGATGCGGTGGTCCGGCTCTCCGAGAAGTGACGCTTCCGGTTCGAAGAGCCCACCCGTTCATCCCGAGCGGGGTCGAGGGACCCTCGAATGCGTCGTTTTGGTGGTGGCGTCCCGCCCCCGCATCACGTCTGCTTGGGGTGGATGGAGCTGCCTGGACTCAGACGCGCGGTCACGCTGCAGACCGAACCCACTCCGAGGCTGATCGACGGCGTCAGCGGCGAGGTGCTCGCGATCTCCCCGACGGAGGCGCGGCTGATTCAGCGCTGGGACGGCGTCGCGGGGGCCACCCCGCTCTCGGCGCGCGTGTTCATGGACGGGCTCGACGTCGACCCGTGGCAGGTGGAGCAGTTCTTCGCCCGCCTCGATCGCATGCAGCTGCTGGGGAAGTCGCCGCCGGTGGTGCCCGACTTCGTGGCGCCCAGGCCCGGGCTGGAGAAGGCGAGCGATCGCGTGCCCGCGCTGCGCCCTGACCTGGTGATCGCCAAGCTGGTGCCCAGCGGCGAAGTGCTCGAGGTCTTCGATCCGAAGCGCGGGCGCGGCTTCTCGCTGCTCGACTTCGAGATCTCGCTGGCGCGGCTGCTCGACGGCAAGCGCACCGCGGCCGAGGTGCTCGAGCGCGCGGGGGCGCTCGGAATTCCCGTGAGCCTGCAGACGCTGCGGGCCTTCCTGCAGCAGCTGATCGCCTACCAGTTCATCGATCACCGGGTGAAAGAGGGAACCACCACCTGGCCCAAACGCACCACCTGGGCGCCCGAGGTGCGCGAGCTCTACCAGCGCGCGCTGCAGGCCTTCCGGGCCGGCAATCCACACGAGGCGCGGGTCGAGCTCGACGCCCTCAAGCGCCTCGACCCGGGGAACCTCGAGGCCGGCGCGTTGCGACTGCGGCTCGAGACCCGGACGATCAAGGTCGATCACGACGCGCTGCACGCCCCGGCCATGCCCACCGCGGTCATCCGCACCGGGGAAATCGCCGCGCTCACGCCCTCCGACGAGCGCGCGGCGCCGCTGAGGATCGATCCCTTCGCGAGCTTCGGCTTCGAGGGGGAGCTGCCCACCGCCTCAGGGCTGCCGCCGATCCCCGAGACGCTCACCAGCGCCGCGCGGAAGCGCAACTGGCGCAAGGTCTTGATCGGGCTTTCCGGCCTGCTGGTGCTGGCCTTCTTGCTGCGCCCGGTGCCGATGGTGCGCTCAGTGCCCTGCGAGCTCGAGCTGGAAAAGCTCGCCGTGCCGCGCGCCACGCTCTCGGGCCTGGTGACGCCCGCCGGGGTGAAGCC
Source organism: Myxococcales bacterium (assembly GCA_009885595.1). Taxonomy (GTDB): domain Bacteria; phylum Myxococcota; class Myxococcia; order Myxococcales; family Myxococcaceae; genus Archangium_A. Next base: position 4,236 of record VFKJ01000848.1, read on the forward strand.
CGGGACCGCGGTCACCCGGGGCACGGTGCTCGCGCGCATCGAGCCGGTCGACGGCGAGGCGGCGCTGGAGAAACAGCTCATCTCCCTCAACAGGCAACTGCAGGCGCTGGCGCCGGACAAGAACGCGGCCCGCATCGCCAAGGCCCGCGCCGCCCTCAAGGCCGACGAGGCCGCCATCGCCACGCTGGAGAAGCAGAAGAAGAAGGCGACCCAGAAGACGCTGCCCGCGCTGGGGAAGAAGCTCGCGGCGAGGGTGAAGGCGCGCGAGGCGTCGAAGGCCGCGCTCGAGGCCCTCACGCACGAGCTGGCGCGCGCTCCGCTGGCCGCCGAGCTGACGAGGCTCAAGGAGCAGAAGGCCTCGGGTGAATTCGAGAACGCCAAGGTCGAGCTCACCGCGCCCGTCGACGGCGTGTTCGTGATCGTCGGCTCGCTCCCGGTGAAGGTGTTCGAGACCGACGGCTACGGGCAGATCGTCGCGCCGCGGTTCAAGGTGGTGACGAAGCAGAAGTTGGAGACGACCGCCGACGAGGTGGTGTTCCGCTACGAGGGCGGCGAGGCCCCGGTGAAGCTCGAGGCGGGCGTGCCGCAGCTCGAGGTGAGCCAGGCGCTGGTGGGGCTCAAGGGCTCGCTGGAGTTCTCCCAAGGCCGCAAGCCCTGGCTGCTCTCGTTCTGATCCATCGCGCCGGCCTGGCTACC
>VFKJ01000086.1 GCA_009885595.1 Myxococcales bacterium
CACCGCGATCGGCATGGGCCTGGGCTGCGGGGTGTCGCGCGGCTCCATCGTCAACGGCGAGTGGGTGACCCCGGCCGCGACCGCGGGGGGCGATGGCTCGCCTGGCCGCGGCGGTGGCGGCGGCGGCGGCGGCGGCTGCGTGCGCAACGCCAACCCCAGCACCTGCACCATCGGCCGGCTGGTGGGCGATCTGGGCGGCACCGGCGGCGGCGGCGGCGCGGGCGGCTGCGGCGGCTCCGCGGGCTTCGGGGCCGCGGGCGGCGGCGCCTCGTTCGGGATCTTCGTGGTGGGCGCGGCGCCCGCGATCGACGGCAACCTCGTCGACTTCGGCTTCGGTGGTTTCGGTGGCAGCGGCGGCGCAGGCGGGTACGGCGGCCTGGGCGGGCAGGGCGGCCGCGGAGGACCGAACACCTCGGTGGCATGGTGCGCGGGGCAGGGCGGCCCGGGTGGACGGGGCGGCAACGGCGGCGCGGGCAGCGGCGGTGGCGGTGGCTGCGGCGGCAGCATCTTCGGCATCGCCGGCGAGTCGATCCCCACGGCGAGCTACGTGGCGCGCAACACCTTCCCGCTGCCCCCGGTGTTGGGCGTGGGCGCGGGCGGCCCGGGCGGCGCTTCGCCGGCGGGTGGGGGCTTCAGGGGCGGCGACGGTGTCCCTGGCCTGCTCATCAGCGTGGAGAGCTTCTGATGAAGCGCGCGATCCTGGTGATGTTGGCGCTGGCCGTGGTGCTCCCCGCCTGCGGGCGCACCCTCTTCTATCCGCGCTTTGAGAAGTGCGTGTTCGACGCGGACTGCGACGCCGGCCTGCGGTGCGTGAACCAGGTGTGCACCACCTTCGAGCTGCCCGACGGGGGCCCGCGCAAGAAGCGCTTCGGCCAGCCCTGTGACGCGGGCCCGGAGTGCAACTCGGAGTTCTGCGTCGGCGGGCCCGCTGGCGCCTTCTGCACCGAGCCGTGTGGCGCGGGCGATGCCGGCTGCCCCAACGCCTACGACTGCAAGCACGTGCCTGATCCGAACCGGCCTGACGCGGGCGCGGCGGTGAACCTGTGTACGGTGCCGCAGCCGCTGTTGTGCCAGGCCTGCACGGGCGATCTCGACTGCGGCGCCTCGGGTGGCGACAAGTGCCTGTCCACCGACGGCGGCGTCTTCTGCGGGCGCGACTGCACCTTCGATGGCTGCCCGGCGCTCTACGCCTGCCAGGCCTTCGCCGACGGCACCCGGCAGTGCATTCCGCAGGGGCGCACCTGTGATTGCGTGCCCGAGACGGTGGGGCTGCAGAAGTCCTGTCGCGGTCTGCAGAACCCGTTTGGCAGCTGCCTGGGAAATCAGATCTGCCAGCTCGATGGCGGCTTCACGGCGTGCGTGGCTCCTCCCGCGCTGCAGGAGAGCTGCAACGGCGCCGACGACGACTGCAACGGCCGCATCGACGATCTGGTGGCGCCCGACTGCCAGCGCACCGTGGGCAACGTCACCTGCACCGGGCCGCAGGTCTGCTTCGCCACCGCGGGGCTGGTGTGCACTGCGCGCACGCCCGCGCTGGAGGCCTGCAACTACGAAGACGACGACTGCGACGGCCAGGTCGACGAGGACTTCCGCCCGGGGCGCGGCCTCTACTCCACCCCTCGGCACTGCGGCGGCTGCAACCACGACTGCTCGAAGGTGATCGCCCACTCGGTGACCACCAGCTGCGACGTGTCCAATGACGTGCCCACCTGCCGGGTGACGGCGTGCGAGGCCGGCTACTTCCCCTTCGCCAACGGCACCATGTGCCTGCAGCTGCCCGACACCCTGTGCTCCCCCTGCCAGGTCGACACCGACTGCGTGGGCCCCGGCAGCCGCTGCCTGCTGCAGGACGGCGCGAGGGTGTGCGGCCGCGACTGCGGACCTCAGAGCCCGTATCCGCCCGGGTGCCCCGGTGGGTACGCCTGCCAGCCGGTCGCCGGGGGCAGCTCGCAGTGCGTGCCTTCCACCGGCACCTGCAGCTGCACCGCGTCCACCCTGGGGTCCACGCGCGTGTGTTCGATCACCAACGCGGGAACGACCTGCTCGGGCTTCTCCACCTGCTCCGGCGGCCCGAGCTGGAGCACCTGCGACGTCAGCACCTTCAACCCGGAGATCTGCGACGGCCGCGACAACAACTGCAACAGCCAGGTCGACGAGGGTTTCCTCAACCAGACGACCCGCCGCTACGAGGCTGCCCAGCACTGCGGCTTCTGCAACAACGACTGCACCAAGTACTTCTCGCCCACGATCCAGCACACCACCGGCGTCTGCGATCTCGCCCCCACGCTGCCCCGCTGCGCGATGGGCGCGTGCCTCACCGAGCTGATCGGTGGCACCACCTTCGAGTGGGTCAACGTCAACGCGGTCGAGGCCGACGGCTGTGAGTGCCGCCGCGTGCAGGGCAACCTCACCGTCGATCTGCCCGATCGCCTCGCCGCCACCGGCACGGGCGCCTCCTGGGTCGACGAGAACTGCGACGGCATCGACGGCGTATTGGCCGACGCCATCTTCGTCTCGGCCAGCGCGAGCCCCGGAGGCAATGGCACCCGCACCCAGCCGCTGCAGACCATCACCCAGGGGGTGGCGGCGCAGCAGGCGCAGAACAAGCGGTACGTGCTGGTAGCCGAGGGGCTGTACCGCGAGAACGTGCGGCTGTTCGACGGCGCGCAGGTGTTCGGGGGCTACAGCCAGGACTTCTTGAAGCGCGACCCCAGGCTCTACATCACCACCTGGCGGGGCGTGGCGCCCACGGCGAGCGCGATCGCCCCGGTGCACGGCGAGTCGCTGGGCGCG
>VFKJ01000768.1 GCA_009885595.1 Myxococcales bacterium
CGTGCAGACAGCCGGAGGGTTTCAACCTCAGCAGGATCTCTCCGCGATCCTGCATCAAGTGCAGCTATCGGCCCTCTATAACCAGATGATGTACACGCGACTGAACCTCGCCACCAGCAGGCCCGAGCGGTTCGGCGACTTTCGTGCGCCCGAGCAGGTCGAGCTGCAGGTGTCCGACAACGGGCCGGGCATTCCTTCCGATCAACAGCTCAACATCTTCGTTCCGTTCTTCACCACCAAGCAGAAGGGCACGGGCCTGGGCCTCGCGATCTGCCAGCGCATCGTGAAGAACCACGGCGGCACCATCTCGGTGCAGAGCAAGCTGGGCGAAGGCTCGACCTTCACCATCCGCCTGCCCGCGCTGTCCGAAGACCTGGTCGCCGCCGAGACGCCCCCGGTCGAGGGCACGCCGATGCCCACCGTGCCCGCCCCGCCCGTGGTGCAGAAGGAGAACAAGCCTTCCCGCCGCGACCGGAAGAAGCAGAAGGCTTAGCTTCAGGTTTCGCTCACAGTCTGGTCAGCGCGTGCCTACAGTCCGCGCCGGCGAATTCACGCCACACACCAGGAGTTGGGAAATGGCAGCGAAGAAGAAGACGCAGGAGCCGCTCATCATCGCCAGCAAGGCCAAGAGCGTGCTCAAGGCCGCCGGTTGCAACACCTCGGGCGACGCCTTCGAGGCGCTCAACGGCTACGTGTACTGGCTGCTGGATCAGGCCGCCAAGCGCGCCAAGGGCAACGGCCGCAAGACGGTCCGTGCTCACGACTTCATGGCGTGAGTCGCACCCTTCACGGTGGGGCGATGCCCTGTCCCACCGTGACTACAACGTCAGCAGGCGCCGGCGAATGGTGAGCTCGAAGCTCTGCGCCCCCCGCTGAAACCCCACCACCACCGCGGAACCCGATGGCCCCCGAATGCGCGCCACCACCGCGTTGATGTTCTGACCGGCGACGGGCACGCCATCGACGGAGAGGATCTGATCTCCGGCCTGCACCCCGGCGCGCTCGGCCGGGCTGCCTTCGCTCACCAGCGCCACGATGATGGGGCCCGTGCGGCCGTCGAGCGTCATCCCCACGCCTTCGAACTGGCTGAACTCGGGGCCAGCCGGGTGCCGAGGAGCCCCCACCAGCGCCACGTCCCACCGGCCCTGCGCCGCCGGCCGCCACTGGGGCGCAAAGCCTTCCCGGGTGACCACCACGGTGGCGGAGCGCGGCACCGGCGGCAGCAGGAACTCGCCCCGCGCATCGGTGAGCACCGACACCTTCGAGCCCCGCCCGATCTCCCCGCTGATCGCCTCGACCCGCGCCCCGGTGATCGGCAGCGAGCTGGCTTTGTCGGTGACTCGACCGGAGAGGGCGATGGCCGCCTCGAGCACCAGGCGAACGTCGGCGCCCTGCTCCGTCACCCCCACGCTCACGCTCGCGCTGCGTCCCCTGCCCGCCGCCTCCAGGCTCAGCTCCCAGCGGCCGGTGGGCAGATCGACGCGCGTCACCCCGTCAGGCGCGAGCACCAGCTGGCGGCGGGTGGTGCCCGTGTCGAGGCTGCGCGCGACCAGCACCCCGTCGGTCACCGGCTGGTTGGTGTCGTCCACCAGGTGCACCGTGACGAAGCCCTTCTTGAGCACGAGCACCACGTCGTCTCCGGCCTTCGCCCGGGCGGTGGCAGCGCCCGCGGGCCCTTCGGCGTCGAGGGAGAGCAGTTCCTGCGGCAGGCCCTCGAAGTGGAAGTGGCCTGAGGCATCGGTGACCGTCTGCGCGACCGGACCGGACCAGCTGCCCGAGCGCCAGCGCACCGCCACCCCGGCAGACGCCGGCTCGACCCGGCCCACCAGCGAGCCGCCTTCCTGCAGCGTCACCACCCAGCTTCGGCCATCGCCCTGGTGCTCGAAGGGGCCGGCCGAGGTGGTCAGCGCGCCCGCGCGCACCTGGAGCACGTACTTGCCCAGGCCCAGCCCGTCGAAGCGGAAGGCGCCGTCGAGGCGCGTGGTGGCCAGCGCGCTGACCTCTTCAGTCGAGGCATCGATGGCGGAGATCTGCGCCCCGACCACCGGCAGGCCGGCGCGCGTCACCACCCCCGAGGCGCTGGAGACTTCTCCGGCGTCGAGGACGATGCCCGTGCGGGTCTCTCCCACCGACACCCGCACCAGCGGCCCCTTCACCCGAATGCCGCTGGGGGTGACGGCCGCCAGCTGCAGCGTGCCGGCGGCGCACTCGAGGCTGAAGCGGCCCTGCCGGTCGGTGAAGACGTTGAGCGATCGTTCCCCGCGGCGCGCGCCTTCGCCCAGCTCCGCCCACACCGTGGCGGCGGCGACCGGCGCGCCTGACTCGACCACCGTGCCCTCGACGCGCGAGGTGGGGGAGAGCACCAGCTCGAGCTTTCCGCCCGCAGCGGCGAGCTCGAGCGAGACCCACTCGGTGCGCGAGACGAAGCCCGGCGCGGAGACCTCGAGCCAGGTCTGCGTCCTGGCGCCGGTGAGGGTGAACTTGCCGGCGGCGTCGGTGCGGCCAGCCTGCGTGGGCGACACCACGGTCGCGCCCGCCACCGGCTGCTGGGTGAGCAGGCCGATCACCCGGCCCTCGATCTTCACCGAGGGCGTCAGGGTGAGCTGCACGGCTTCGATCTTCCCTTCGGGCACCACCTGCAGCGGCCCCACCACCTCGGACGCCGCGTCGGCGGTGGAGGCGGCGAGGTAGACCTGCCCCGAGGGCACGTCCTCGAAGAGAAAGCGGCCGTCATCGAGGGTGAGGGTCACCAGCAGGCCGGCGGCCTTGAGCGACACCCGGGCCCGGGAGACCGGCTGACCATCGCGCATCACGAAGCCGGAGATCCGGCCGCCCATGAGCTTCAGGGGCGCGAGGGTGGGTGCGGGGGCGTCGTCACCTTCGCCGCGCCCCGAGGCTGAGGCGGGGCTGAGGACGGGATCCGTGTCGGTGGCGCAGGAAGCCCACCCGAGGGCCAGCACCAGCACCAGTCCCGCCAGGATGATGAGCCAGCGTTGCATCGGCGCGACTCTAGACAGATTGGGGGCGCCGATCGTTCCCCGTTCGAGCAGGGCAGCCGCGGTGACTCAGGGCTCGCGAGGATCTTTCTTGCCCGGGTCCGTCGCCTCGTCCTCGAGGAGCATGATCTCCTCGGCTTCGTCGTCCGCGTCGATCTCGATCTCGAAGATCTCGACCGGCTTCTCCACCAGCGGCGGCACCACCAGGGGCGCGGACGGTCTGGGCGCCTTCTGCAGGGCTTCCAGCGCCTCCACCTGCTGCACCAGGCGCTCCCGCTCGCCGTCGAGGATCTCGTTCTCGGCCTTCACCTCGGCCAGATCTTCGGCGGCGGTGGTGACCTGGTGCTGCAGGTCGCCGTACTTCACCCGCAGCGCGAGGAGCAGCTCTTCGGCCTGCTGGCGCGCCGCCTGGGCCCCCTCGACGTCGTGCCGGGCGCTGACGCGGGCGATCTCGAGCTCGGCCTCCAGCTCGGGAAGGCGACGGCGCACCTGGGCCAGCTCCTCGTCGTTCACGGGCGCCGCCCTGCTCGCTTCAGCCAGCTGCGCTTCGAGCAGGGTGTTGCGGTTGCGCAGCTCGAGGGTCGCCTCGTCGTCGGTCAGCCGGGCCTCGCGCAGGCGCGTCGCCTCGGCCTCGGCCAGGTTGATTCGATCGCGCAGTCCCCTCAGCTCGGCTTCCAGCTCGAGCCGGGTGGACGAGCTGTCCACCTGGGCGCCTTCGAGCTCGGCCGCCTGGGCGCGGGCCTGGGCGAGCTGGACGTCGAAGTCGAGCACCTGCCGCTTCAGCTCCTTCTCGGCGGCGGTGAGCGCCGAGACCTGCCCCTGCGCCGAGGACAGCGCGGTCTCCAGCTCGGGCACCCGGGTGCGCAGCTGCATCAGCTCGGGCTGC
>VFKJ01000409.1 GCA_009885595.1 Myxococcales bacterium
ACGCCAACGGCGGGGGCGCCGGTGCCGGCGTGGTGATCACCACCTTCACCCTGCCTCCGTGAGCGCGTAGGCCGCGAACGCCGCCGAGAGCTCATTTTCCTGGGTGGCCCGACCTCGCCCCTGGGCACACAGGAGCTGCGCCAGGACCTCGGCCGGAGCGCCCCTCACGGTGACGGGAGGCGGGGCCCTCTGAACGGGGACGGGCGGCGGTGGCGCGGACTGGGCGGGCGGCTCGAGCGTCACCGTCTTGGGGGTGGCCATGTTTGCGCTACGCGCAAACACATTTCGCAGCTCGATCATGGCGCGGGTGAACTCGCAGTCCTGGATGTCGGGCCCCATGAGGAACATGTCGAACTCGATCACGCGCAGGCGATCGACCGGGTGTGGCGGCAAACGCTTCGACACCCATTCGACCAGCGCCTGGCTCCCGAGCGGACCGGGGTCGCCGAAGTAGCGGTGGACCCAGCGGGCGAAGCTGTCGGCGTTCAGACGTTGGTACTGCAGCAACATGCACAGCTCACTCATGGCCTGGGCGTTGTTGTTCATGACGCCCGTTTGTTCACGGGCTGTGCCACGGCCGCGGGTGCTACCTCTCGGCTTCCGCGCGCCAGGTGTACGTCGTGGTGAGCCTGCTCCGGGGAGCCCCACCACCAATGGCAAGTACACGCTCGAGTTCCTGAAGAGTCAGGGCATCAACTCGGTCTGGGTGCAGCCGCCGTTCAAGCGCTCGGTGTGGGACCAGCGTCGCCACCCGATGCTGCGGGGCAGAGATGTCCCGCGAGCGCTACGTGGACCTCCCGCTCCACCATCCGCTGGTGGGCGAATTCGACGAAGCGCTCGAAGTCACCGTTCGCTTCGATGCACCTGAGTTGGACGACGGCTTCGACGCGCTTTATCCAGCGCGTGCCTCTGTGGTCGCAGCGCTTGCCGATGACCATCCGCGGCCGTTCACCGACTCGGCCGCGGCACCGCCGAACGAAACGGGGGCGGTACCTCGGCGAGGTACGCCCCGGGGTCGCCCGCCAGGAAGAGCGTGACGGTCAGGCAGTGGTACTCGTTGTCGCTGCTCTGTGTGAGCACCCGATCGACGAGCTGCAGTTCCGGGTGAGCGCGCAGCCAGTCGGTGATGCGTTCGCCCAGCACTTCTCGCTCACGGGCCATGGTCGCGCTGAACACCTTCACTGCGGCAAAGGGCGTCATCGTGCAGGCATAGCCCGGCTCAACCCGCGCTGTTGCCGTTACTGCAGGGGCGGTAACGACAGCTGCACGCGGAACTTGTCGTTCGAGACGTGCGGCCGCGAGTGGCTCTTCGCGGCGCAGAGGTGCCGGTGCCTGGTGACGCTGGACCTGGACTTCGCGAACCCGCTCGTGTTTCCACCGGGGGATCTTGTTGGCATCGCGGTCCTGAGGGTTCCGTCGCGCGCGACAGCAGACGTGCTCGATGCGTTGGTCCGGACGCTGGTCCTTGCCGTCGCGCGATCTCCGATCGAGGGTCGCCTCTGGATCATCGAGCCGGGGCGTGTTCGGGAGTACCTGTCGAAGGAGCAGTGAACCCAGGTCCCCTTCCGGTCTTGGAAGCGCCCGCCGAATCTCATCAGGTCTTCATCGGGCACGTGCGCCCGCGCCTTGCTGGTGAACTCCGAAGCCACCCGCAAAGAAAAAGCCCCGGGGTTACCGGGGCTTCTTCACTGCTGACTGGAGCGGGAAAAGAGATTTGAACTCTCGACCCTCGCCTTGGCAAGGCGATGCTCTACCGCTGAGCTATTCCCGCGTATTCGTGATGTCTGAGGCGACGGCGGAATACCCCGCAGGCTGACGAACGGTCAAGCGCTTTTGTGCTCCGTCAGCCCCCGCTGTCCCAGCCGCTTCAAGAAGGCCTGGAAGTACGTCCCCGCGCTGAGCGCGCTGAAGAAGGTCGAGAGGTAGATCAACACCTTCCCCACCACGTTGAAGTTCACGTCCCAGGTGCTGACGAGCAGGAACACCGGGTGCGTGTAGTGAATGCACAACGCCACGATCCCGGCGAGCTGGAGCGCCGTCTTCCACTTGCCCTCCTGGCCTGCCGCGATCACCAGGCCCTCGCTGGCCGCCACCTGCCGCAGCCCGTTCACGATGAACTCGCGCGAGAGCAGCACGATCACGATCCACGCCGGCACCCGCCCCAGCCGCACCATCATGATCAGCGCCGCGGCGACGATCAGCTTGTCCGCCATCGGGTCGAGCAGCTTCCCGGTGACGGTGATCATGTTCCACCGCCGCGCGAGGAAGCCGTCCACCACGTCGGTCACCGCGGCGATGGTGAACACCGAGGCCGCCATCACCGAGTACCAGGGGTCTCCGTCGTAGAGCAGCCACACGAAGAGCGGGATCGCGAAGATCCGCGCCAGGGTGAGCATGTTGGGCAGGTTCCAGAACTCCTGCAGCAACACCGAGGGCGGGCGGTTGCGCCTGGCTTCCTGCTTGGCCGCCTTCCGCGCCACCTTCTCTTCCTTGCGGCGCAGCTTCTCTTCCCGCTTCTTGAGGCGCGCCTCCTGCCCGAGCTTCTGCCTGCTCTCGCGGTCGGTCGGCATCAGCGCGTCTCTGCCGGCGTTCCCAACAGCGCGTAACCCTCGCCCGTCAGCTCCACCGCCCCGCGGCCACCAAAGCCCATCAGCCGCGGCGACACGCGCCCGAACCAGCCCACCACCCGGTGCAACGGCACCACCATCGGCGCGCCGAGCGGAATCGGCATCGCGCGCAGCGAGCCCTCGAGCTGCAGCAGCACCCGCCCGTTGCCCTTCAGGTGCGCGAGATCGAGCGTCTGGCCCTCGGCGGTGAGGCGGCCGTTCTCGAAGAAGATGGCCTCCTCGAAGGCGAACACCATCTCCTCGCGCAGGTACGCGCCGTCGTCATCGATCGCCACGCCGTTCTGATCGGTCAGATCCACCGCGTGGAACTTCGAACGCCCCGGCTCGAGGTAGAGCACGCCGTTGCCGGTGACCCGCTGCAGCTGCGAGGTGCCGGTGCCGAAGGGCTCGGGCGAAGGACGGCCGCGGCGGCGCTTGAACTCGGGCGTCGCCTGCACGCTCCCGGCGATGGCCACCAGGCCCGTCATCCGCACCATCATCTCGCCGGCCACCGTCACCGCGAGGCCGTCGGTGCTGATGTGGAAGGGCCCCGCACCGGGCTCCCGCACCCACGAGCCCGAGGCGCCCAGATCGACCAGGCGCTGCGGGCTCATCGGCGCGTAGCCGGCGGGCGCCGCGAGCGGGCGGGGCGCTTCCTGCGGCTCTTCCACCGTGATGCTGATGGGCGCGGAAGGCTCGGGAGTGGGGGGAAGATCGAGCGCGGGCTGCGGGGCCGAGGCCGAGATCGACTCGACCTCAGCGACCTCCTGCGTTGCCCATTGCGACTCGGGCTCTACCGCGGGGGCTGGCGCCGGCGCGACCGCCCACGATTCGTCGTCGGGCGTGGTGGTCGCCCACGAGGCCTCATCCGTGGCCGCAGGGGCCGTCTCCGTTGCGGGCGCGGTGGCCCACGCGGCCTCATCCGGGGTCGCAGGAGCCGTCTCCGCCGCGGCGGCCCAGGAGGCCTCATCCGTGGCCGCAGGAGTCTGCGCCGCGGGCGCGGTCGCCCACGAAGCCTCATCCGTGGCC
>VFKJ01001229.1 GCA_009885595.1 Myxococcales bacterium
AGACCTGGATGTAGCCGCGCGCCTGGTTGTTGTTGGCGTTGTTGCTGTCGACGATCACCGTGCCCGTGGGCGCCGGGGTGGGGGTGGGGGTCGGCGTCGGCGTGGGAGCAGGCGTGGGCGTGGGCGAGCACACCGAGTTGATCTTCTGCAGGTACGCGGTCCACGGCCAGTTGCGGCCCGGATCGGTGCGGTTCCACGGCTGCAGCTGCCCGTGGCCCACGATGTGGAACCGATCGCGCGCGATGCCCCAGTCCTTGGTGATGTTGCACACCAGCCGGGCCGAGGCGTCGATTTGCCCCGCGGGCCAGCTCGACTGCGAGGCGTAGCCCGCGTGCTCGATGCCCACCGAGACCCCGTTGGTGCCCTGGCCGTTGAGGCCGCACATCACGCCGCCGTTGCGGCTGCAGTCGTAGTTGGCGGCCACGTGCCAGGCGCGATCCGACTCGCGCACCAGCTGGCTGATCTCCGAGCCGGTGGTGTTCACCACGTAGTGCGCGCTGGCCCCCGCCGAGCGGTTGCTCAGCCAACCCCAGCAGCCGGAGTACGCGCCCTCGCAGGTGTGAATGACGACCATCTGCGGCCGCGACCCGCTGCGCGAGCTGAAGTTGGGAGACGGGCGCCACACCCCGGCGCCGTAGTCGGGCGCGCGCGAGAGCCCCTGCAGCACCTCGGAATACTCACCCACCGGCGCCTCCAGCTCGAGCGAGCGGCCGCTGAGCTCCAGCTCGTCGGAGAAGCGTCCCACGCCGAGCTTGAGGGCCGAGTACACCTCGCCCTGCACGAAGGCGTTGCGCACCTGCACGTCTTCCAGCGCCGCGTAGTCGCCGATGAGCGGCTGCCACGCGAGCAGCTTCTCCTTGTCGATGCCCTGCACGCCGGCTCGCCGAGCGAGCCACGCCGCGGCCACGCGCACGTTGGCGGTGACGTCGGTCTTCGCCGTCTCCTCGGTCACCTGGGCCAGGGGCGCGCCCTCGGCCAGCATCGGGGGCGTCAGCGCCATCAAGCCGAAGCTCGGCTGCGAGCCCTCGAACTCGCCTTCGCTGCTGATCATCTCGTAGCGGGTCAGCGAGTAGGAGAGCGACTTGAGCAGGGCGGGAGGCACGCCGAACTCCGCGCCCGCGGCCTCGAACACCGAGTCGTAGGTGGTGCTCGCGCGCAGCTCGCCTTCCTCCGAGGAGCCGACGAAGCGCTCGGTCTGCGTCTCGTCGTTGCGAATGACGATCGCGGAGTCCTCCAGGCCGCAGCCCAGCAGCGTCAATGCGGCCAGAATTCCAGTCAGTGTCCGAATCATGAGCAGCTCCCCTTCGTTGCGGTGAAACGCGGGCGTTTCACGCCGTGTGAGGGACAGAAGGGCACGCGGCGTTCCAACCGCTGAGCCGCGCGGTTCTGCGCGCTTGCGTCACCGGCACCAGCCTGGTGTCGCGAAGCCATGCACCACCTCGGCGCTCAGCTGGCGGCACTCGCGACAGCCAGTCGTAAAGAAGCTTCGCGCTGCGCCCCGCAGACGCGCTCGGGTGACAGTGAGCACATGTGTGCTGTCGCGCGAACGTGACAGAGGGGGAAACGAGAGAGAGAGTCGCGGGGTGCGTCGGCTTCTCCCGTTCCTGGTTCCGCTCCTGCTCCTGGGTTGCGTCAAGGCGGCGCCGAAGAAGGTGGTCGAGCCGAAGGTGGTCGATCCGATCGACGGCGCCCGCGAGGTGATGGAGCGGCTCTACAAGGCCGTGGAGGCGGGCGACGCCGATCAGCTGGAGCCCCTCTTCACCGACGACGCCCTGGTGTTCGGCCTGGGCCCTTCCGACACCTGGCAGGGCGGCACGGTGATCGTCGATCGCGCGCGCCAGGCGCTGCTCCCCATCGGGCTCGCAGGGGACGAGGTGAAGCTCGAGGAGTCGCACGCGGTGGTCGGGCTCGCGGAGGGCGACTACTCCGCCTGGGCGTTCGATCTCCCGAAGGTGACTACCACCCACCAGGGCAAGGCGGAGACGTGGCTGCCGCGCCTCACCGCCCACCTGGAGCGGGACGGCGATCGCTGGCGCATCGACGCCCTGCACGTCTCTCTCTCGGTGCCCGATTCGCTGGTGTTCGCGCCCGACGCCTCGAAGAAGCTGCTCTCGCCGGCGGACGTGGCCAACGATCGCAGCCCCGACTCAGAGCAGGTGACGGGGCTGGTGAAGCGCTCCCTCGAGGACTACGGGGTGAAGGTCGATCGCACCAGCGAGCGCGCGGAGTTCGTGCAGCTGGGCACCTCCGCCGCGGAGGTGTTCATCGGCGGGAAGGCCTTCAAGGACCTGATCAAGCCGCAGCTCGGGGCCATCAGGAAGGCCGGCTACAGCTGGAAGCTCGACGGCAACCTGCGGGTGAAGCTGGCGCCCGGGGGGAAGTCCGGCTGGGCGGCCGCGGTGGTGGTGCAGCGCCAGGGCTTTGGCAAGCGGCTGCAGATCTTCCCGGCGTTCCG
>VFKJ01000899.1 GCA_009885595.1 Myxococcales bacterium
AGCTGGCCGCGCGCACCGCTCGCCTAGCGCCCACAGAGGTCGATCGCGAAGAGACCACCGGCGAGACCAACTACGCCCAGACCGACCCCAACGAGCTCGTCACTTCCAACGTGGTCGGCAACTTCCTCCACGACGCGCTCGAGGTGCTCGACCTGCCGCGGGTGAAGGCATTCGCCTCGGGGGAGGCCTTCATGAAGGACGACGCGATCCACCAACTGGTGGAGTCCCTCGCGGATCGCGCGGGCATCGCTCTGGACCAGCGCCCCCACGCCTACCGGCTGCTCTTCGCCGCGCTCCGCAGCCCCCTCCACCTCGGCGCCGCCGGGGTGGTGCCCGGGGTCGCCTCCCTGCCCAGGGTGCTGCGCGAGAGCGAGTTCCTCTTCCCCATTCCCGAGCGGGGTCAGCGGTTGCTGGGCGAGCAGGCCCGCGACGAGCACGCGCCCTTCTTCGTCGACCGCGGCCTGGTGAAGGGCTTCATCGACGTCGTCTTCGAGCACGACGGGCGGCTGTACTTCGGCGACTGGAAGAGCTCCGTGCTGCGAGACGCCTCGCCCGAGGCGCTCCACGCGTACGTCACCTCGCACTTCCATTGGCAGGTGGTGGTGTACGGCGTGGCGGTGCTGCGGCTGCTGGGCATTCGTGACGAGGCGACCTTCGAGAAGAAGTTCGGCGGGTTCCTCTACTTCTTCCTCCGCGAGATGGAGAAGACCCCGGCCGGGGAGCCCACGCGCGGGGTGTGGTTTGAGCGTCCCACCTGGCAGGTGGTGCAGGGCTGGGAGCGGGAGTTGCTCGAGCACGACTTCGGGCGCCGGGAGGTGGGCTCATGAGGCTCACCAGGTTGTCGCCGCTGGGAGTGCTGGCCCCGAATGGTGAAGGGTGGCGCGAGCAACTGCGCGAGGCGATGGGTGACGACGGGTACGTCATCGCGCGCGAGCTCGCCGAGGCGCTGGTGGAGAAGAAGGCTGACCGGGACGCGGTGTTGGCCCTCGCGGCTGCGTGTCTGTCCACGTCCCAGGGGGGGAGCACGCGCATCCCCATCGGGACGGCGGAAGAGGGGCCGCTGGCCCGGACGCTCGAGGCGCTCGACGTTCCCCCCCGGGTGCGCGCCCGCGCGTTCGAGCTGCTCAAAGATGACCAGGTGGTGGGCGGGGCCGCGGACTACCGGCCGCTCCTGGTGGACGCGGGCGCGCTGTGCATGCAGCGGCTGCTGGCGCAGGAGCTGGATCTCTGCGGGAGGTTCCGGGCGCGGCTGGCGCGCGAGCCGGCGGCCTGGGACGCGCGACAGGTGAAGGCCGCGCTGGAGGAGCTCACCGCGCGCGCGCCGGTGCTGAGCGGGACGGCCATCGAGCTGTCGCAGGAACAGCGCCGGGCCATCGTCGCCTCGGCCCACCAGTCGCTCACCGTCATCTCGGGCGGGCCGGGCACGGGCAAGACGTCCATCGTGGTCTCCATTCTCCGGTTGCTGTTGCGGCTGGGAGTGCCCGTCTCGTCGATCGCCCTGGCGGCGCCGACCGGCAAGGCGGCCAACCGCATGGAAGAGTCGATCGTGAAGTACCTCGAGGGCATCGCGCACCGCTCGGGAGAGGACGAGCTGCTGCTCACCCAGCGCCCCGTGCC